>JAPYPM010000276.1 GCA_029937635.1 Nitrospinaceae bacterium | reverse complement strand
ACTTTTTTGTGTATTTTTACATTTGAACTGACAACTATATTACCAGCAATTTTTGGATCTTTATTATTCCAAGTCGTAATGTATCCACCAGCATTTTTTATTAAAGGTATCATGGGAAGTATATCCCAGATTTTATTTGAGCATTGTATTACTACATCTAATTTTCCTTCACATAATTGACAATAACTTAGTGCATCAGAACAAGGATATCTCATTAAATTAATTAATTTAGGAATTTTTAGTTGTCTTTGAAAAGACAACCAACCAAAAAAATTTCCTGCTATTTTTGCATTATTAAATGAAGTTGATTTTAAGACTGTAAGTTTTTTGAATTTTTTCTTTTCTACTAAATAAGATAAACGATTAGCTCCAGTAATATAGTATTTTTTTAGCATTGGAAAATTTACCAATCCTAGAGTTGGGGTATTTTTATAATTTACGCTTATCAAATTGCTCCAGGTAGGACTTCCTATAATAAAAGATCTTGTTCCATCAATTGGGTCAATTGTCCAAGAAAAGCTACTTTTTGTTTTTTTTACTTTGAATTCTTCTCCAATAATTCCATCATTAGGAAATTTTTTTGAAATTTCAGATCTTAAAAATAATTCTAATGATCTATCAATATTAGTCACTGGGTCAAAGTTACTTTTCTTTTTTGATTTATTATTAAGTTTAAATTTACCTTTTAATTTACTGAAATATAATTTGTTAATTTTTTTTGGTAAGGAATTTAAAAAATTAAAGTAAACTAACTGATCTTTCTTACTAATTTCGTTCATGAATGGAAATAAATTTACTTATCAGCCAACTTTATCCAAGTGGATTTAAGCTGAAGATAAGTATCCAGAGCATGATAAGAATTATCTCGGCCAATCCCTGACTGTTTAAATCCTCCAGCTGGCACAGTTAAATCAGCTTCATCATAATTATTGACAAAAATTGAACCTGCTTTTATTCTTTTTGCCATTAAATGAGCTTTGTTTATGTCTCTTGTCCAAACCGCAGCTGCTAAACCATAACTAGTATCATTGGCTATTTTAAGAGCTTCTTCTGCACTTTTAAAAGTAATGCTAGATAAAACAGGTCCAAAAATTTCTTCTTGAGCAATCTTCATATTGTTTTTTACGTTATCGAATACAGTTGGTTCGTAATAATAACCTCCGGTGTTTTTCAACATAATATTTCCACCTGTGGCAACTTTAGCTCCTTCGTTTTTTCCTTGCTCAACATATCCGTGAATTTTATCTAACTGAGTTTTATCAACGATCGCTCCCATGAATGAAGAGGGATCCCAAGGATCTCCGGGCATCATCTTTTTACTTTCTTTTACTACTTTTTCGACAAATTCCTCTTTAATTGAATCTTGAACGATTAATCTAGAGGCTGCAGTACATACTTCACCTTGATTTCCAAAAATAGCTTTGGCAGACACTTTAACTATTGTATCGAGGTTTTCGCAATCAGCAAAAATTACGTTTGGAGATTTGCCTCCACATTCAAGTTGAACTCTCTTCATATTGCTTTGACCAGAATATCCTAAAATTTTTTTTCCTACTTCTCCAGAGCCGGTAAAAGCCACACAGTCAACATCATTATGAAGCGCAAGAGCTTTTCCTGTGATGGGACCATCACCTGGCAAAACATTAAATACTCCTTCTGGCAATCCTGCCTCAGCAAGTAATTCGGCCATTCTAATTGCGGTCAATGGAGATTGTTCTGCAGGTTTTAGTATAAGACTATTGCCTGTAACTAGTGCTGGACCTACTTTCCAAGCAGCCATCATCAAAGGATAGTTCCACGGCACGATTGCTACAACAACTCCAATCGGTTCCTTAGTAATTAAAGCAAGGGAATTATATGGTGTCGGCGCAATATCATCATAAACTTTATCAATAATTTCTCCATACCATCTAACATTTTTTATACTACCTGGAACGTCAGCAGTATAAGTATCGTTTATTGTTTTTCCCACATCTAATGTATCCAAAACAGCAAGTTCTAAACCATTTTTTTTTAATAATTCTGCAAATTTCAAAATAACTTTTTTTCTGTGCGCGGGAGCTGACCTTGACCAAACGCCAGATTCAAATGTTTTTCTTGCAACAGCAACTGCTTTGTTAACGTCTTCGGGTTGGGAAAAAGTAACTTTGTTAATTAATTTGCCATCAATTGGGCTTATATTGTCGAAAGTTTTTTCAGTTATGCTGTTAGAATATTTTCCATCGATAAATAGTTGTGATGGACACGACAAATTCTTTTTTGCTTTTTCAATTATTTCTTTTGTAAGCGCTTCTGGCATAATAGACTTAAATCATAATCTGAATTAGTTATCAATTATATTTCTGCTCCTTTAGTCTCAGGTTCTGAATCAATCAATTCCGCAGGAAACCCATCTGCTCGCAAATTAGTATTGTATGCATCCTCTAACCTTTTAACAATCATTGATGACCATGCTCGTGGTCCATATTTCTTTTTTCCTTCTCGAAATATATTGAGAACGATCGGTGATATTTCAAGCTGTACACCACTTTTCTTAGACAGGTTGTTAAAAAGACTCATATCCTTCACAACTAAATCCATCGTAAAGTTAATGTTATAAGAACCATTCAAAATAACCTGGCTTTCTGTTTCATGTACAAAAGAATTGCCAGAGGAAATTTTTATTGCTTCATAAGTAGTTTTAAGATCCATATTAGCCTTTTTTGCAATAGTTAGAGCCTCGCCAACGGCAACTAAATGAACAGATGCTAAATAATTAGTAACGACTTTTAAAATCGAAGCTGATCCTAAATCCCCTGTATGAAGTATCTTTTTTCCCATTATAGTTAAAGCTGGTAATATTTTTTCAAACGCTTCTCGTTTACCTCCAACAAAAATCGAAATATTACCTGTTGCTGCCCGGTGACATCCACCACTTACAGGACCGTCAAGAGGTATCGCTCCTTTACTTTTAACTAATTCACCTATTCTTTTTACCTCGGATTCATCTGTTGTACTCATTTCAAGCCAAATTTTATTTTTTGAAAGTCCATCAATAACACCTTCCTCTGATTCCATAACTTTTGAACAAACTGCTGGGGATGGAAGACAGGTTATTACTAAATCAGTTTTTTGAGTTAACTCCTTTGGAGATTTAGCAACTTTTGCACCTTTTGAGGCAAAGCTTTCTGATAAAGATTCATCTAGATCTCTGACCATCAAATCAAACCCATTACGTAACAGACTGCCTGCCAATTTTCTGCCTACATTACCTAAACCTATAAAACCAATCTTCATTTTAACCTCCAATCATTTTTTCTCTAACATTGTAGAAATAGTGGATAAA
>JAPYPM010000275.1 GCA_029937635.1 Nitrospinaceae bacterium | reverse complement strand
ATGAGTTTGGTCAAATTCATGTTTCAGTTGCTTACCCTGGAAAAACTCGCGGCAATCATTATCATACCCGAAAACTAGAATGGTTCTGTGTCCCACAGGGAAAAGGCCTTTTGTTATTAAAGGATCTGGAAACAGGTGAAGAAAAGGAATTGCTCATGGGTGAAGATGCCCTAAAAACAGTAAAAATAACTCCCGGAATTATTCACGCCATAAAAAATATCGGGAACACAAATATGGTTCTTATTGTCTACGCAAATGAATCATTCAATTCTGAAGACCCAGACACTTTCTATGAGAAAATTTTAGAATAAATTTACATCTAAGCAGTGATTCGTTTTCCGCAAACATAAACTACCAAAGTTGCAATATTAGTCCTTAAGCTATTTGAGTCACCAAAAATAAATCAACGTAATAAGCTAAATTTTAATTTCCTCTTTTATTAATGATACATAACTATTCAATATTTTTATTTTCTCTCTATTACGGGATAGAATAACTTTGAAAAAAATAACTGCAATAATTGTTAACTGGAATGATAAAAATGTCATCGGCGAGTGCATTCAGTCCACTCTCAATCAAGACACAGACCAAATAGATATTATTGTCAGTGATAATGGTTCCAAGGATGGCTCAATCGATTTTATTCGTAAAAGTTTTCCATCAGTACAGATTCTTGAGAACTGTAAAAATTTAGGATTTGGTTCTGCTATCAATAGAGGGTTAGCAGTTGCCAAAGGAGACTATCTTATTTTCCTCAATAGCGATCTTAAGTTAAACCCAAAATGTATTGGAGAATTAGCAAAGCTTTTGGAAAGCGATTCTAGTATTGGAGGGGCCATCCCAAAAATCTTACATATCGACCAACAAAAAATAATTAATTCTCTTGGTGTATTGATTAATTATACTGGAATCGCTTATCCAAATTTTCTTGGCCAGAAAGACCCTGGTTATCAAGAACCTTTTGAATCAGCTTGTGGTGGAATTTTTATGTTAAAAAGAGAAGTGTTTAAAACAGTAGGTGGGTTTGATGAAGACCTATTCCTATATCACGAAGATCATGATTTGTCATGGAGAATTCGTCTAGCAGGGTGGCGTCTTAAGGTTGCTCCACAGGCTATCATGTACCACCACTATAATTTCAACAAAGGGGTTTTAAAATATTACTCCTCTGAAAAAAATAGGCTCCATATTTTACTAAAAAATATGGAGATTAAAACACTCGCTTTAATTTCTCCTGCATTAATTGTCATTGAGTTTTGTCAGTGGTTTCATGCTGTCATTCATAAATGGTTTCTTCTTAAAATTAAAAGCTATATTGAGATTATTAAGATTTTTCCACGTATATTAATTAAAAGAAAAAAGCTAAAACGTTTACGCAAGGTGTCTGACAAGGAAATCACTCGTATTTATCAAGGAACTCTCACTATCAGTGGCACAAATAATCCTCTCTTAACATATTTAGTTAGCCCAGCATTAAATATATATTGGAAAATCATTCGTCATTTGATTTAATTTTTTCCCAACGACCAACTATCTCCAAGTTCTCTAGATTTAAAAAAAACTCAAAATCACTTCCCTTGCGAAATAAAAAGAACCCGATCTCCTTATACTTCATTCAACCCATTAATCACTATTTCTTCCTTACTCTATCAACTCCTGATAAATTTTTAACATCTCAGAAGCATTGCGCTCTTGAGTAAATTTTTCAGCTAACGACCGAGCAGATTGTCTCATTGGTTCCCGGTTTTTTGAATCCATCAAATAATCGATTGCTTTAGCCATTGCTTTAGAGTCTGATGACTCTTCCAAAATAATTCCTTCCTTTTGAGGTGTGATTATTTCTGCAACACCACAGTTACGGCTCGTGATAATCGGAAGCCCTGAGGCCAAAGCTTCCAGATTAGCATTTCCAAATGGTTCATAGATTGAAGGAAGAATGAAAAAATCTGCTGCTGCATACAGTTTTTCAATTTCATCAATAGGCTCTAGGTGAGTTATTTTCCCCCGATTCTCCTCTGAAGCAAAATTCAAATATTTTTTCCATTTTCCCTTTCCCACAAGAACTAATTTCCACTTTTTCTGATCCAGATACTGAACAGACTTAATTAGATACTCTAAGCCTTTTCGCTCGAATCCCGACCCTACAAACAAAATCATTACTTCTTCATCAGAAATTTTTAATTGCTGTCTAAGTTCGTTTCGAGAAGACTTTCTATGGCTCGGGTTAAATCTATCTAAATCAACTCCATTATAGACCACCATCACCCTTTCTTCTGGAACTCGATAATGTTTCAATATATCTTTCTTAACCATCTCGGAAATAGCTATTATTTTTTTACATTCTCCAGTTTCAAAAATTCTTTTCTCTAATATTAAAATTAACTGATGAAACAAACTACATCGAAAAAAGACTCTTTTTATAAATGGCAAATAATTTGCTCGTCTTTCAAGCCACTCACGGTGACACCCATCACCAGCTCGATATACGTCTTGGCTCCATGTTCGTTCATGACTTTGAACTATATCAAATGATATAGAGCTTATTGATCGGAGAGCACACCAAGCAAATGATAAAACTCTTAAAAAAGAATTTCTTTTAATTGCACGAACTGAATGAATTTTAATATTTGGTTGATTAGATGAGGTCCATTTATTTGCAAAAATATGTACCTCATGCCCCATATTAGCCAGCTGCTTTACATACCCTGAAACAAATTGCTCAGCTCCGCCATAATTAACAAATTTTTGTCTAATAATAGCAATCTTCATATATGGACTGGCAAACTCACAGTATGTTTAATTGTTTAGGGAAGGGATAGCAACCTCTTGATAAACAGAGATAGTTCTATTCATCATTTTGTCTACTGTTAATTCTTTAAGGCAAAATGAATTTGCATTTTCAACTAGACGGTTTGCAATCTCAGGATTTCTGAATACTTTCAATACACCTTGTGCAAGGCTTAGTGCATTCTTTGGTTCAATCAATATTCCTCGTTCACCATTTCCCAAAAGGTCTGGGATGGATGCTATTGTGGTAGCTACTATTGGTGTTTTCACCGCAAACGCTTGTGGTATAACCTGGGGAGTCCCTTCTCCCTTGAATGAAGCAAGAACTTGCACGTCTAATGCTGCTATAATTTGTGGTATATCCTCTCTATGCCCAAGGAGGACTACTTTATCCTCTAAGCCCGCCACTCTAACTTTATCTTTTATTTCTTTAAAACCTGGACCGTCACCAACTATTACGAATCTAGCTTTAGGGATCTCTTTCAAGATAAACGGAATCGCTTCAAGAAAATAGTTATGCCCTTTCCAACCTCTGATG
>JAPYPM010000274.1 GCA_029937635.1 Nitrospinaceae bacterium | reverse complement strand
CGTATATATTCCCCACTCCAGCGATACGTTTAGAATCCATAAGGAAATTCTTTATAGAAACTTTTTTGCATTTTTTAGCAAGTAGTTTCATTTTGGTAGCAGTTATTTCTTTTTCTAGAGGGTCTGGACCTATTTCATTCAAGAGAGGGTGTCCTTGGCCAATTGGCACCCATAGCAAGCAGCCAAAACGACGGGGATCAATATAGTGAAGGTATACATCTGGATCAAATTTAAAGATTGCATGTGTGTGTTTTTCAATTGGTTCCATCGAAGGTGCTTGGTTGATTCTTCCGCTCATTCCTAAATGAATTAATAGTGCACCGTCAGGTGCATGCAAAAGAATATATTTTCCTCTTCTTGTGATATTGGCTACCGTTTGATTGAGTAAGCCCTTACGTATTTTTGTTGAGGGAATCGGGAAGCGGAGGTTCTCTCTTAAGAAATTAAGTTTTACCAGTCGCTTATTAAGTACTAGAGGTGTTAGTGCCCGTTTTAAAGTTTCGACTTCCGGTAGTTCGGGCATATAAGATGATTTTTTATGACTTTAAGGGAATAGCCTTTTATGAAAATCAATCGGTTGGGTTTTCTTCTTTGTCGGAGTCTTCTTCTGGCTCATCCTTTGATCCTTCTTTAGATTCTGGTGATGGTTTTTTAGAAATTACAACCTGTGAAGGTCTAAGGACTCTACTATTAATGGTGTATCCTTTGACAAATTGGGTAATGATAGTATTTTCTTCATGCTCACTAGACTCTTCGCTGGTTAATACTTCATGAACCGTCGGATCAAATTGTTCTCCAATAGCATTGATAAGTTCAACGTTTTCTTTTTTCAGAAATGAACTAAATTGCTTTAGTATCATTCCAAGCCCTTCATTCAAAATTTTAATGTCATTTGAAGGGTCCTCTAACGCTCGCTCGAGATTGTCAAATATGGGAATCAGTTCTTTGAATAAGCGTTCATTGGCATACTGTGAAAATTCTTCTTTTTCCCGGGATAATCGTTTTCGAAAGTTATCTGTTTCGGCTTGAAGGCGAATAAAATTGTCTTTTTCTTCTGCGAGTTCGTCCTTTGCTTTTTGCAGATCTTTTTCCAGTATTTTGATTGGATCAAGTTCAACTATTTCTTCTTCAATTGATTCATCTTCTTTAAGAGATTCATCTTCGTCGGATGATATGTCAGCTGTTTCTATTTCAATTGTTTCTATTTCATCTGCGATATTTTCATCAACAACGACGGGGTCTTTCTTTTTCTTGCTCATATAATTTTATTGTACTCCCTTTTTCTTTCTGATAATAGTTTGGAAACTTTTTTAGCTGTGTGGTTGACGATTGAAATGATATTTTTATAATCCATGCGTTTTGGACCAAATACGGCAATTGTTCCCATTTTGTCTTCATCAAGGCCATAATTACTAGCAATCAAACTGCACCCACTCATCTCCTCGTCACTATTTTCTGCGCCAATAACAACAGTCAAACCATCTTGCTGAAGACATGAATCCAGTAGCCTGATTAGCTTAGTTTTTTCCTCAAGAGTTTTAAATAAGTTTTTTATTTTTTTAAGATCTACAGTGAATTCAGGTTGATCAAAGATGTTCAACTTTCCTTCGACCAATAGGGTCTCATCCTCATGCTCTTCATTAAAAACCTGTTCAGAAAGTTCCATGGCCTGATTAGTTAGCTTATTATAATGTTCTTTTTCATTTCTGATGCGACGCATCAAATCAGCACGAATTATTTTTATCGTTTTTCCACTAAACTCTTTGTTAAGATATTTTGATATAGACGTCAGTTGTTCCTGCGTCACCTTTTTTTCAATTGGAATTATTTTATTCTGAATTACGCCCATTTCTGAATAAAATACAGCGAGTGCTTCTAGTAATCCGACTTTTGTAAATTGGATATGGTGGAAGCGAGTGTTTGAAAAGGTTGGTAACATTACAAGCCCTGTTTGATGGGAACTTTCAGATACTTGGCTGCATGCGGTTTCTAAAACCTCGTCAAAAGTTTGATTTGTAGGTATGCTCTCATCGTCTTCGGATGGTATGTTTAGATTTTCTAGATTAGAACAACCTATTATATGATTTACAAAAAAACGATATCCTTGATCAGTTGGAATTCTTCCTGCTGATCTGTGAGGTTGATGCAAGTATCCCATCTCTTCAAGGTCGGACATTACGTTTCGGATTGTTGCGGGACTTAGTTTGTTGAAGTGACTTTTAGAAAGTGAACGGGAACCAACAGGTTCGGCTTTTTCTATATGATCCTGAACAAGTTCCAATAGTATTGATTGGCTTCTTTCATCAAGTGCGGGAACCATAGGTCTGTTTGTTTAGTTAAGTGAACGAAAGTTTCTGAGTGAAGCTATCAAGAGGATATCCGGTTGTCAATAATCTTGAAGATTCTTAATTATTATGGTTGTTAATTATAGGATAAATTTTTTTAAAAGGATATCATTCGACAATCTGAGTCCCTATTCCTTCCTCAGTAAACAACTCTAAGATGAGTGCGTGTTTGATGCGTCCATCAATGATGTGAGTTTTTGGGACACCCGATTTTAAAGAATCAAGACAGCATGTTACTTTGGGTAGCATCCCATCACTGATGACTCCAGACTTGACTAGCTTATTGGCTTCTTTTCGAGTGAGTTCTGGTATAAGGGTGCCATCTTCTCCCTGAACTCCTTCAGTATCGGTCATCAACACAAGTTTTTCAGCTTGCAGTGCAGATGCGATAGCAGCCGCAACGAAGTCTGCGTTGATGTTAAGCGTTTCTCCGTTTTCTCCCTTGCCTATTGGAGCGATAACAGGTATGAACTCATTTTGATCTAATACTTCCAGTATCCTAGGATTTATTCTGGTTATTTCACCGACCAGTCCCATGTCGATAATTTCTGGTCGGTCTGTTTCTGGAGAGTGCTTGATTCGTTTAAGTTTTTTTGCATGGATTAGATCGCCGTCTTTCCCTGAAATCCCCACAGCATTTCCATCGTTTCGGTTGATTAGTGAAACTATTTCTTTGTTAACTTTTCCAGCGAGCACCATTTCAACTACGTCGATCATATCCTTATTAGTAACTCGTTGCCCATCAACAAAATGAGATTGAATGCCTAGGGCATCCAAAGTTTTTCCTATTTGAGGTCCGCCTCCATGTACAATTAAGGGATTGATTCCAGTGTACTTCATCATGACAATATCCTGGGCAAAACCTTCTTTTAGTTGTTCGGAGGACATTGCGTTACCGCCATATTTGATTACGACGGTTTTTCCGTAAAAACTCTTGATGAAGGGAAGAGCCTCAAGAAGAGTCTCTGCTTTTTGAATGCGTTTTT
>JAPYPM010000273.1 GCA_029937635.1 Nitrospinaceae bacterium | reverse complement strand
AAATAAGGTCGCTAGGGTTCCAATACCTGCACCAAACTCCAATAAATTCCCTTTACATGGAAAGTTTTTAGCAATTTTCGTCGTAATAGACGAATTATAGACAAGCATACTCCTTTCCAAATTCATCAAATCCCAAGCTGAATCTCCTAATTGATCTAAGTCATCTTCCATGCAAAACTCCAGTTAGTAATATGAGCGATAAGAATAGAATATTTTTTACCTACACAACTCTCAACAAAATGATTCTTGTTATCATAATTAATTGTTTTACATATTTATCTTAGTGTGGTCTAACTCAAAGTTTTGACCAATTTTTATTCGCTCGTGATTATCACTAGAATAGCCCCAAAGCTGAAAACTCATTGTTTCGGGAGAAATATTAATCATAGGAATCTTTATAGACCAAGGAATTTTTAAAGAACCAGATTTAATCTGAAGCATACTAATATCATTAGTAGCAACAGCTATAGGCAGACTGTGGCCAACTGAAGTAACGTATAAAGTATCAATATTATAAATATTTTTTAGTTCTAGAACTCCGTTTAGAAAAATATCCACCCCAGAATAATTATATACAAGATTTTTAATCTTGTTTTTAATATCTAAATCGGTAAGTTTTGCCCCAGCCATTCCTCGAAAAGAGTCTTTCCAAAACCAATGGTTCCCCACTAATTTATAAGGTCTGTAGTTCTGGTAAACAAAATCATAAACCTCTGGATTTGAATGAAAAGTAACAAGCCCTTTATTCGAATTATAGTTTGAAAATAGAATCACTTCAGGGCGTTTGTTTCGCAATGAATTAATAATTTCATAACTTGCTTCTTTGGTCATGGCAAGGTAAAGCAAATGGTACCTTGAACAACTGGGTTTTTTAAAATAGTAATACCAAACACCTTCAGAGTTTAATGTATAAAAACATTCCATATCTTTAACTTCAGGAAGCATTTCCTCCACCGCTTCAAGGTAGCTATACTTTCGCTTAGCGATTAAGAAATCATCGTTAGCCGATATATATTTCCAATATGGCTTTACATGGCGGAAGGCTTCTTTGGGATGCATATTCACAGCAAGTATAGCAACTAGGACAAGGACCCAAATCGTTGTATGAAATTTGTAAGATTGAACGATAAAAATCATAAATTTAGTCAACTTACCTAACCAACGAGAAGTTAAAGCAAATAAAAGCAAAAGGCTTGGAGATGCTATTTCTTTAAAATGCCCCTTGTCACTCCAGTCTAGAGCGGCTTTTAAAACTAAAGTAGATAAGAATAGCAGAATAATAATATGCGTATTTTCTTGGACAAAACTTCGGTAGTTTTTGGATTCTTTAAGATCCACTATAAGTTGGACACTACAAATAATTAAAATTCCTATTACTAGTTGAGGAACCCAAAGGTAGTGCTCATTGGCATCACTTAGAAGTGGTGCTGAAAATCGAGGAGGATAGTTTTCTACTATATATAAAAATGTCTTTCCAATCTCTAATAGCTGATCCAAACCCAACGCCAAAAAAATAATAATCCCTGAGGAAATAACCCCTATTAAAGAGCCCACCAATAGTAATTTAAATTCTTTATAAAAAAACAACAGGACTACGAAGAGAATAAAGAAAACGCTAAATATTGGGCCGTACTTCATAGAGTACAAAGGACCTAGTGGAATTGAAATGCCGACAAGAAGAGATACTACTAAAATAAATTTTCGAGAAGGATGTGACTGAGTAAGTTTCCGAAAAAGATGAAGAACCAAACCTAATTGGAAAAAAAAGAAACCCTGCTGGTAGTTCAATGCGAGAAACGAGCCATTCCCAAGAATAAAAATCACACTGAATAAAATAAATTGTAATTTAAAAAGAATTTTATCTTTATTTTCAGTTGTTAACTTTACTACCTCCCAGATTATCCAAATCACGCCAAGCCACGACATAAGTTTCTGGAGAGTAAACAAAATCCTGAATCCCATCAATGAATGATTTTCTGGGGCAACTAAATAAGCAAGATAAGGTGTCAAAACCTCAAGAAAATACCCGTGAACAATAAACATATGCTTCAGCGCTTCATTATTCCTCAGAAAAGTATAGAGGAAACCAACCTTTTCCCCTTCATGATAGGTATCAAAAGGACCATGAAACGGTTTTTCGTCTTCTACTAAGTTGCGAAAAAATCCATGCTCCATTATATTAAAAATCCAAAAAACAACAATTCCGACAACAAGTACCGCCTCTTTATTTTTTTCTAGAATCAAAAATGTTTTCTTGATCGTCTCGACAGATTGATCATAAAAACTGTCAATTTTTTTAAAACTTGAACGGTACAAAAAAAATGCGGCAACACTGGGTATCAGAAATAGAATAAAAAATTGAACATAATTTACCGTCGAGTAGTCGTAAACAAAGAAGTTGTTGTAGTGAGGCCTGGAGGGTGGGTTCAAATACCAAACTAGCTTATTGGCTACCAAAGAAACAAGTGCTAGCCCAAAAATAAGTGTGAGTATACGTTTTACATCCATTGTCTCTCTTAACTCCTGTTATTAAAATAAATTATTAAATAGAAAAATTTTAACATCCTAACACATTTATTTTTTGGTGAAACCTTACAAAAGTTTCCGTTAAGAAGTTATGAGCACAGTCGGTACCGAGTTATGGAAAGAAAAATAGCCTCTTTAATTAAGTAGCTTACAATACGGGATAATCTGTTGGGTCATATTCAAGGTCTGCGTCCTGAACTACTATAATTTCACCCACTGCTTTTTCGAATCCAGCACGCAGAGCACTTCCCTTCCCTTCATTTTTGGTTTTATAAAATACTTTAAATTTTACCAGTTGCTCGTATTCTTTTAAAAAAGTCTTGGTTGCCATCGGTAGAAGCGTCGTCTACGAGGATAATTTCTTTATCATAATCCACTGCTTGTATCCGACGGATCAACTCATTTATAGTCTTTTGCTCGTTATAAATAGGAATAACAATTGATAATATGATAGTGCAGAGAGTCCCATATTTTACGGGTTAAAGGGAACGGGTAGACCATTGTGGGATTAAACTAGATCCAACTGATTAATAGTCTACACATCTTAGCTATGGACACTTTGCTACTCCTTTCGAGTGACCCATTTTTGTTCTTTTCACCATCCACAAACTACCTATTTTCCAGCAATTAGGTAGTTAAACTCGTTTATTCCCTGAGAAAAAATCAATTTAATCAATATTTTCATTCAAATCAGCTTCACCAGGGAGTTTGGTCATATTTGCTGCGGATAATCCTTTCTCTTTGTCCCCACTTAGTTTAAATTACTCTTCATCTTGCTTTAATACAAATGTGAAAGGAATTGTTTT
>JAPYPM010000272.1 GCA_029937635.1 Nitrospinaceae bacterium | reverse complement strand
TTTTTAATGCAAGTAAGCAAAACCCCCATTGACGGACTACTCATTATAGAACCTAAAGTATTCGAAGACCCACGTGGAATTTTTTATGAGGTCTATTCTGAGAGTAGATATCAGGCACATGGAATATCCTCCCGATTCGTTCAAGATAACCACTCGGTTTCTAAAAAGGGCGTGCTAAGGGGACTTCATTATCAGGTAAAATCTGGGCAAGATAAACTGGTAAGGGTGACTCAAGGGGAGATATTTGATGTTGCAGTTGATATTCGTAGGGAGTCCTCTAGTTATGGCAAGTGGTGGGGACTTTCACTCTCAGAAGCAAACAGTCTTCAACTGTATATTCCTGTAGGTTTTGCCCATGGGTTTTGTGTGCTTAGTGAGTCGGCGGAAGTTTTGTATAAATGCTCAGATTATTACTCCCCTGAAAATGAAGCCGGTATTCTGTGGAATGATCCCGATCTAGCAATTGACTGGCCTGCCAAAGATCCAATTCTTTCTAAAAAAGATGCGGGGTATCCCCTTTTTAAAGCGCTCTGACTTTAAGAGCTAAAACTCTTAGAAGGTTGATTTGGCAATCGAGATTAGGCTATTCTTGTTGGGAATTTATTACAGCCTTATAAAAGAAGAAGTCAATTATGGAAACAGATGTTATTACACAATTCATCATGAAGATCCCTTTTTTTAAAAAATTTTCTGATCATGAACTAACAAAAATAATAGGTAGGGAAAAAGTTTTTAAAGATTGCAAGAGAGGTGACTATGTTTTTAAAGAAGGTGATGATGGTTCCTCGCTATACGTACTTTTGCTTGGGAACATTGACCTTGTGAAAAAGGGTAAAGGCGGAGCGGAATCAATTATCGTGCAATTAAAAAAAGGTTCTGTTTTTGGAGAGGTAGCTATGCTTACGGGTAACAAAAGAAATCTAGATGCTCGTGCTTCTTCAGCAAAAATAGTGGTTATGGAGTTTACCAGACAAAAAATAGATAAAATGATCCCCTCAGTTCAAACAAAGTTTGAGAAACAGTTGTTGTTTATGATGGCTGAGAGTATGGATAAGATGAACTCGCGTTATGAAGAATTGGAAGCTCAACTCGCTCAAAAAAAATAACTGCAGGAGACGATATAAATAAAATTCATTTTCGAATCTTTTAAGTATAGATTGTAGCCGCAGACAGATCCTTTTCAAAACTCACTAAGTCCCACTAGTTTTTTCATAACGCTATCATAATTTTTTCCCTAGAAATTCCCTGTAAGGCAAGTTTTTTTATTTTTTTAAGTATACCTAAAGCTCTTTGTTTGAATAGTTTTAGGAGGTCTCTTGTTATTTTTAGTATTTTTTTTAAATTGTTAGGGTATTTTTTACTAATGTGTTTATTTTTTATGTCCGATCTATATGTCATAGAAAGAAATAAATAGCGGTGGAGGTATCTAGAAAAAAATGAATCGGGGTGGAGACCCTAACAATTATGCAAATACTAGAGATCGATACACCAATAGTACAGAATCAATACCATAACGGTCGGTTTGAACGAGAAGAAGTCAGTACTTCAATCGAGGTGAGTGCTTTTTCGCAGGCGAGAGAGGGTGATGCAGTGATTTTGAGTTTTTCAGATAAACAGAACCTTTCCAGTTCTTATAGCGAAACTCAGTTTAAAGATAATCAAACGGTTGAGGAAATATCTTCAGTAGCGCGGGCAGTTTTAGAATACTCTCAGGTTGTTGAAGGGGACTTAAACGAGGATGAGTTGATCGCAATGAAGCAGATCACTGCCAATATTGAGCCTATTGTGAGAGATTTTTTAGATAGAGATCCAGAGGAACCCAATTTGGGACTATTGGCCGGGGTTTTGACTGGAGAACAAGAAGTCACTGAGAAAGTTGGGGTAGAGCTTGGAAATGTGATTTTAAAAACATTAGACTTGGAATCTTTTTCTCAGGGGAAACCTGACAATATAGTCCAGTCAGAGCCAATTGAAATAGTGTCAGAAAAACCCAATATCGATGTCGAAAATATTCGGCATGTTCCTGAACTGGCCATATTAGCAGTAGATACTGAGTTTCAGAAACAGTTTCGTACTCTCAATGAAAGTAGTAAAGCACTCATTGTAAGTTCTCTCAATGATTTGATGAGGTTCTTTTATGAAAATGTCAGTAAAGTTTTAGAACCTTTG
This sequence comes from Nitrospinaceae bacterium, assembly GCA_029937635.1. Classification (GTDB taxonomy): domain Bacteria; phylum Nitrospinota; class Nitrospinia; order Nitrospinales; family VA-1; genus Nitromaritima. The sequence continues at coordinate 1,164 of JAPYPM010000272.1, read as the reverse complement.
AAACATCCTATTTCCATTGGGATAGGTGAAGTGGATCTGTTAGACACAAAGCCACAAGCCTAGCAACAACCTTTCCCGTCGTTTGTTCCCAAATATAAAACCAAAAATAATTTTGCGAGAAAGTGTATGAGTTAGCTTTAGGTTGCCGTCATATTTCCCCTGCTGTTAGGGCATCATCGCCCCGTTATTGATATCAAGAGTTTGTCCAGTTATGGAGGTTTGGGCATCTGAAATTAAAAATGAGGTTAATTGTGCGATTTCATCCGGTTCAGACATTTTCCTTAAAGGAACATCGTTCATTGCTTGTTCAAAAGCACTTTCCTTACTGATATTTAAATTTTCAGAAAATGCTCTTAACCCTTCGTGTGCCATTTCAGTGTTAACCCACCCAGGACATAGAGCGTTTACAAGAATTTTATCTTGGGCTAGTTCGATGGCGAGTGAACGGTTTAGCCCTAGTAATCCTGCTTTTGAAGCGCAATAGGCAGAGTACCCTGGCACCCCCAGCCTAGCTAAAATTGAAGTGAGAATAACAATTTTTTTAAATGGGGCCTTGTTTTTTTTAAGATAAGGCAGACCATCTTGGATGGTATTGTAGGTTCCGGTTAGATTAGTTTCTATGATCTCATGCCATCGATCGTTTGAAAGATAACTATTTTCTCCACCAACACCTGCATTTGCTACCAGTGCGTAAAGTGATTTGATTTTTCTTTTGTCTAAAGCTTTGGCGATGTTTTTTGGAAGCCTTATGTCGCATGAAATACAATGATGTTTCTCCGGATCTTCTAGAGAAATTTTAGTTTTTTCCAATGTATCCAGATTTCTACCTAACAGAATCAGGGGATAGCTGTCTTTTGAAAGACGCTGAGCGATGGCCCTGCCGATTCCGGATCCTGCTCCTGTAACTAAAATAGTTTTTGTGTTTTCCATGATTGGCTTAATTTAATGTGACTAACGTATTAATTTTTATCGAAATTTCCGCTCAATGCTTTAATAAACTCTGAAAGGCACCTGGCTTTCTCTGATTCAGAATTTTTGTTATATATTACGATAAGGTTATTCATCATCCTTGTTAACGTTTCTCTGCTCGTGGCCGAGATTAAATAATGTTCTTCAAAATGGTAACCCATTTTTTCTGTGAGGCTGGCACAGTCTTCTTGAGAT
>JAPYPM010000271.1 GCA_029937635.1 Nitrospinaceae bacterium | reverse complement strand
TACGTTTATTTTTGATTAGCAGTCATTACAGGAGTCCTATAGATTTCAGCATGAAGAACTTAGAGGATGCGGAAAAGGTGCTGTTGCGTTTTTATGAAACTTTGGATAATGCAGAATCTATTGCAGGCGGTCACAATATTTCTCTAGAAGAGATTAAAACCCATCCTTTTTTGGCTAAATGCGAGAAGGCAATGAATGACGACTTTAATACTGCTGTAGTAGTTGCCCATTTGAATGAAGAATCACGCAGGATAAATTCTGAGTGTAGACTTGTTATTAGTGGCAACGGTAATAAAACAAATCTGGCCCTTCGCTTGGCAACCTTTAAACTTGTAGGAGAGTTACTAGGTTTGCTCACAGGTTCACCAGAAAAAATTAGGCAAGAAATATTTAATGTCAAAAAAATAGAGCTTGGACTGGATGTTGAAAAAATTGAATCACTTATCAATAACCGTAATGAAGCGCGAAAGAATAAGGACTGGGGTCGAGCAGATGAGTGCAGAGATGAATTAACACAAATGGGAGTTGTTTTGGAGGATACATCAAAGGGAACTGAGTGGAAAATTAAATGACCTAAAGCATAAAGCTAAGAGTTGTTTTGAATTTCATATTAATCAGTAAAACAATGTTCTAGTTCTTGATATTTAACATTTCTACAATTATTATAATAAAGGAATAATCTTGACGCTGAGGAGGATTTATCTCATAATTCCCCCCTTTCTACTTTCTAAGGTAAGCGCTAGATATTTTTGACGTCTGGCCGTGATAAGCACTTGATCCCACATAACGAACGGGATAAAGTGTCCTTTATCCCAATTTCTTTCTCTTAAGTTTTAATAAACAATACGTATGGATCATTTAGACGAATTAGAAAACCAAAGCATTTTTATTATGCGTGAGGCTTATAAGAATTTCAAAGACCTTGCGATGCTGTGGTCTATTGGCAAGGATTCGACGGTGCTCGTGTGGCTTGCACGAAAAGCATTTTTTGGTCATTGCCCTATTCCGCTAGTGCACATTGATACTACATACAAAATACCATCAATGATTAAGTATCGGGATGATTTTGCGAAAAAATGGGGTCTCAACTTGGTGGTAGGAAAAAATGAGAAGGCTTTAAGCGAGGGAATGAATCATGAAAAAGGTCGGCTTGTTTGTTGTGAAGCATTAAAGACCATGGGTTTGCATGCAGTCATGGAACAGGAAGGATATACTGGCCTTATTCTTGGTATTCGTAGAGATGAGGAGGGTACTCGAGCAAAGGAGCGTTACTTTTCTCCTCGTGATAAAAATTTTGAATGGAACTTTAAAGACCAACCTCCTGAACTCTGGGATCAGTTCAAAACATCTTTTTCCCCGGGCACACATATTCGTATTCACCCGATTCTTCACTGGACCGAGTTAAACGTCTGGGAATATATCCATCGCGAAAAAATTCCAATTATTGATCTTTATTTTTCTAATTCGGAAGGTAAACGATATAGATCCCTGGGTTGCGCGCCATGTACGTTTCCTATTGATTCTAAAGCAAAAAATGTGGCTGAGGTTATTGAGGAGTTAAAACATACTTCATCCTCTGAACGCTCTGGCAGGGCTCAAGATCAGGAGAATACGTATGCGATGCAAAAACTTCGAGCTAGAGGATACATGTAACTTAAAGCAGATGACCATCTCTCCCAGTCAAAACCAATTTAAAAAATAATTATGAGTAATAACGGTAAAGTTGATTTATTAGAAAATCGTTTGATGAAGCTGGTTATTGTGGGTCATGTCGATCATGGCAAGTCTACTTTGGTTGGCCGTCTTATGTCTGATACGGACAGTTTGCCTGATGGGAAGTTAGATTTTGTAAAAGATATTTGCAAACGTCAGGGAAAGGAATTCGAATTTGCTTTCCTTCTTGATGCTTTGGAGGAAGAGCAGGATCAAGGAATCACAATTGACACATCTCAAATTTTTTTCAACACAAAAAAAAGAAGATACGTGATCATTGATGCTCCTGGGCATAAAGAGTTTTTAAAAAATATGGTTACAGGAGCAGCTAATGCTGAGTCTGCTTTACTGCTTATTGATGCATATGAGGGGATTCAGGAACAGTCGCGTCGCCATGGATACATTCTTAAATTACTTGGGTTAACTCAGGTGGCAGTCGTTATTAACAAGATGGATCTAGTTAATTATGATCCTGAGGTTTACTATAAAATTAAAGCTGAATATACAAAGTTTCTTAGTTCAATGGGGATCACAGCTAGAGAGTTTATTCCGGTCTCTGCTAAGTTAGGTGTTAACATTGCCAATCCTAGTGAAGAAATACCTTGGTATAAAGGACCGAGCATTCTAGGTATGTTAGACCAATTTCTCGACAAACAACCACCGACGCATCTTCCATTTCGTTTCCCAGTTCAAGATGTCTATAAATTTGATGAGCGTAGAATCATTTCTGGCAGAGTGGAGTCGGGAACAGTCAAAGTAGGAGATCAGGTAGTTTTTTCACCTTCGAATAAAGTGGGTGTTGTTAATACAATTGAGGCATGGAGTGTAGAGAACCAACCTATTGAAGCTAAGGCTTCTGAGTCTATAGGTTTTACCCTTGATGAGCAGATTTTTGTGGAGCGTGGCGATGTTGCTACATTAAAATCAGATTTGCCTATTGTTTCTACCACGTTTGATGTCAATATTTTTTGGATGGGTAAGCGTCATCTTGAAAAAGGAAGAACTTACACCTTAAAACTAACTACTCAAGAGGTAGCCTGCGAAGTAGTAGCATTTAAAAAAGTGGTGGACGCCTCAACTCTAGAAACACTTGAAGGGCAGGAATTTTTAGCTAAAAATGATGTTGCCGAAGTTACCTTGCGTACGGTTACTCCAGTAGTTTTTGACCTGTTTGGCTCGATTCCAACAACGGGTCGTTTCGTACTGGTTGATGGATATGATGTGTGCGGCGGTGGTATTATTACTACATACACGCCAAATAAGACAGATCGTTTGCGTGATGAAGTTCGCCATCGGGATTTTCATTGGCTTAAGAGTGATATTAAACTAGAAGAAAGAGCCTATCGAAATGGGCACCAGTCGGCTTTGATTTTGATCGTAGGGTCGTCAGGTTTGGGCAAATCCAAACTGGCCAAGTATCTTGAACGAAAACTTTTTGAACTTAACTACCAGAGTTATTTATTGGATGGGCGTAATGTAGCCTTAGGTGTTTCTGCTGACATAGAGGCACAACAGAAAAAACAGGAAGGTGAAGTGCTGCGCAGATTTGGTGAGGTAGCAAAACTTTTTCTTGATGCGGGCCATGTAGTTATTTCCACCTCTAATATTTTTAATCAAGAGGACCATAC
>JAPYPM010000270.1 GCA_029937635.1 Nitrospinaceae bacterium | reverse complement strand
GGGTAATATAATTGTATAGCGATTCTTCAACAGGCTTGTTTAAGTTAAAATCAATCTGCACTACCGGGTCTCCTGACGACATATTTTTTTGCCTGAAACTATTTGTAATGGGTTCCATTTCACCCATATAGTAAAAATCTTTTCCCTCCGCATTACTCTTCTTTATAAATAGAGGTATCCGCAAACCATTATATTCTCGAATTACCCTAACCTCTGGGGCTTCTAATGTACGGTTACTCTTAGTCATCCATGTGAATGTAGTATTGTCAATAAAACTATCTTTATAATCAGTTGACGCAGAAATATCTTCTTCTTTATGGTAATTAATGAAAATCGCAATATTGGATTCATCCTTACTTTTGAAGTATCCACCAACTGTTTGAGGATTCGGGTTTTGCTCCCAGTTCAGTATTCTAAAAACATCTTTCCGTGAGTATTTTTGATACAAGATGAACCCATCCTGAAATTTATCTGCACTAAACTTATTACCAAACGTTTTTAGAGCATATTCTGTATTGTCTTTTAAAAATTTAGTAAAAATAGTACTTGTCAGTGCATCCTTTAACATCGAATCTATTGTAATTTTATTTTCACTTTCAGAAACTATTCTTAATCCATATTTTTCATTAATACTCAGTGTTTTACCATTTCCACCTTCCCTCTCAGTTACAAATTTTAGATTAAGCCCATTAACGGCAGACAAAATAGTTTTGTCATTAGCTTCATACCCATAATTCTTTCTAATAATGGCTTTAACATCATCGTAACTGATAAAACCTTGTTGAATTAATCTTTCTAAAATAATTGATTCCTCAACTCGCATACCGTCGTTAATGTGCATTGAAAAAAACTCAAGCAGTTTAGATTGGGACGGATTTAACTTCGATTCGTACTCTTCTTCTTGGTCGGCAACAAAATTATAATATGACTTTGAGTATTCGACATATAGGCTTGGGTCTCTTGAACCATAATCAAGAAAATCTACCATCGAAGGAATACGTCCAGTTTTAAACTTCAACAACTGATAATCTTGCACTAGGTCTTTTTTAAGTTTTAAATTAGACGAGTCTATTGATTCGAAAATTCTAGCTTTCGATATCTTGTCGAAGTTTATAGTCGATGAACCGGGTATAAGAGAACTACCGCTTGCCATTAACTTTCTTATTGTATCTTTGTTGTATGAAGTATCGCCATACAGTGCGATTGGGATCAAATAGTTATTTTGATAATTTCCTATAAAATCGATTACCGTCAAATATTCTTTTCTCTCTGCCTTTCTTAAACCTCTCCCTAACTGTTGAACAAAAATAATAGCCGACTGTGTCGGCCTTACCATAATGACTTGGTTCAACCTCGGAATATCTATTCCCTCATTAAATATATTAACCGTTATAATGTAGTCTATTTTTTTATTAGGATCGTCTGATTCGATATCATTAATCGCATTCGCTCTCTCCTCCTCAGAGTCGTCTCCTGACAGAGCCCTTGTCTTATAACCGATCTTATTCAATGCTTCTGAAATTGCTTTACATTCGTCTACCTTAGAACAAAATATCAGCCCACGTAAGGTATTGTCATCAGTGCCATAAAATTTAATTTTTTCGTCAATTTTATTAATTCGTTCCTCTGAGACTAAATGATTAAAGTCTGATGCAGACTCTAAAACTTCTCCATTAACTTTAATATCCGTTACTCCAAAATAATGGAATGGGCACAGCAAGTCCTCTTTCATTGCTTTTTGCAGTCTTATTTCATATGCAATATTGTGATTAAATAGTGAAAAAATATCATAACCATCGGTTCGCTCTGGAGTGGCAGTCATGCCTAGAATAAACTTTGGGCTAAAGTGATCTAATATCCTCTGATACGTTTTCGCACCTGCGCGATGAGTTTCATCAATAATTATGTAATCAAAATAATCTTTTGAAAATTGCTTAAGATGCTCTTCTCGGTTAATCGTTTGAACGGTACTAAATAGAAAGTCCGCTTCCTTCTCTCGACTTTTTCCTGAATACAAACCCATCGTTTTCTGATCACCAAATATCCTTTTATAGCTTTCCATTGCCTTTTGAGTAATATTAGCCCGGTGTACTACAAACAGAATCTTTTTTGCATCAGATGCCTGAACATCAAACGCCGACAAGAATGTTTTCCCTGTTCCAGTCGCAGATATCAAAAGAGATTTATCAACTCCCCGCATCCTTTGCAATTCTAGGTTTTTCAGTGCTTCGCGTTGCATTGAATTGGGAATAACGACTGATGATTTGTTTTGAATACTTTCGACGCCAACTTGTGATCTACGGCTCTCAATCTCTTTATAAACTGATTCGTATTCGCTTATAAATTTTTCGTCCAATTGAACAGCGTTAGAAAATTCTGAATCAAACTCCTTGATAACCTCCTTGATGATCTTACTTTCTGGAGTTGCGGTTATTTTTATATTCAATTCTGTATTAGAGGAAAGTGCACTAGCTGTGAGGTTACTGCTACCAACTATTAAATTAAATTGTTCTTCTTTTTTAAATAGATATCCTTTTGCATGAAAGTTTCGGTTCGTTACTATTCTTGAGTCTAGGTTGTTAAATTTTAATAGGTCTCTTAGCGCATGTGGTTGAGTAAAATTCAAATACTGAGATACCAGGATTTTCCCGTTGATATTTCTTTCTTCTAATTCTTTAAAGGTGTTCATCAAAACAGCTATTCCACTTTTGGTCAAAAAAGCGACTGAGAATCTAAACTCTTCACAGCTATTTAATTCTCCTAATATATGAGATAGAACTTTTTGACCTGCTTCCTCATTATTCAACAGTAAGGTCGGCTGATATTCCTCTTTTGATAGGATTGATAAATCTATAAACCCTGTTTCTATACTTTTAGACAACTCATCCCGAAAAGGACTCATTACTTATCCACAATCAATTTTTTAACAACAGGAATATCGGCAGCTGCCCAATCTAGTGATTCTAGCTCTTCCGCAAGTAGCCATTCATGATTGATATGTTCTGTAAGGACTATCTTGTTTGTTACACATGTACATTTAAAACATTTCATAGTTATTTTAAAATCTGGATATTGATGCTCGACTATCATGTAGTCACCCATCACTTCAATATCCATTAATAGCTCCTCTTTAACCTCACGCTTTATTGCTTCCTCATCGTTCTCATTAGGTTTTAATTTACCGCCTGGGAACTCATACTTTAATGAAATGTATTCATATTTATTTTGTCCTCTTTGAACACATAGAATTTTATCGTTATGAATTACGATTGCTGCAACAACTTGTATATGTTTCATACGTACTTTAAATTAATATCTTTATAGAATTTTGACTAAAGTTTAATTAAGGGTAGGCC
>JAPYPM010000269.1 GCA_029937635.1 Nitrospinaceae bacterium | reverse complement strand
AAATCCGAGAGTTCTTAAAAGATCATGAGCATGAATTGAAGTAACTTAGTACATAATAGTTGCAAAAACAAAAGAAATGAAAACCAAATCACTCACATTCAATTGATTGGATTAGAAATCAATTGATTTAATTCCCCTGTTCATTACCGAGGATGGTAATGGGTGGGGTGATTTTTTTATTGTTCGTCCTTGCCTTCTAAAATCCCACCAATCAATTCCAAGTTACTAATAAGCAAAGTGTGTTCATGATAGGTAAGATAGTAGTTTCCCGATTCCGAAAAAGTGGATAATTTAATTTTCACTTCTTTATCCTCATGTTCTTTAAAAAAAGTATATAACCCCTCAAGTGACTTGAAAGTTTTTCCATTGACTGACTCCAGCATTTGCTCAGGGTCAATTAATGCGTTTTCAGCTCTAGAACCTCGTTGAACAAGAGGAACACATCTATTCCATCCTCGCTCCGCAAATATTTGAGACTTTCATTAACTGATTCGCTATTTTCGCCGATAAGTTTGAGATACTCAGAGAAAATAGAGACCAAAAAGCCAACGTACTTCTAAGAGGAAAAACATGTTTCGCTATAATTTTAAGAATCCATCTAATTTTATTCTCGCCTTGTTTTGTGTTTTGGGCTGGACTCCAGATGCCCAAGCCTATTTTGATCCGGGAACAGGTAGCATGGTTCTACAACTATTAATGGCAAGCGTACTCGGATTTCTCTTTACCCTGAAAACCTATTGGGGGGAGTTTAAAGACTTTTTAAAAAACCTTGTCGATAAAAACAGTACTGATGATTACAAAAACTGAGAACAGTTCCTTTCGTGACCCAAGTGGCTTTATCTTTTATCAGGGGGGAATCTGCTACCGCCAGATCAATCCAGTCTACAAACAAAACTATGAGTACTTTTTGGAATCAGGGTTATACGAAAAGCTGACAAATGAAGGGCTATTGATCGCTCATAAAACAGTAGATGCCAATCACTTCCCACCTTCTAGTGGGTATCGAACTATTCGACCAGAATCTATTCCATTTGTCTCTTATCCCTACGAGTGGTGTTTCAGCCAATTTAAAAACGCCGCCCTCGTAACCCTGACTATTTTGAGGCGCGCCCTAAGCCATGACATGATTCTCAAAGATGCAAGTCCCTACAACATCCAATTCTACCAGGGGCAACCCGTATTAATTGACACACTATCTTTCGAAAAATATCAAGAGGGCAAACCCTGGGTGGGTTACAAGCAGTTTTGCGAAAACTTTCTTGGCCCTTTAGCTTTGATGAGTTACAAGGATATAAGACTCGGTCAGATGTTACGCGAGCACATTAATGGTATCCCGCTGGATTTGGTTTCTTCATTACTCCCTAAAAGAACTTACCTCAACTTTCATTTGGCAACACATATCCACCTGCACACTAGATACCAAAAGAATTACGCCGAAAAAGCCACATTGGTATCCAGCACCAAGACTATGGGCAGAAAGTCCCTTCTTGGACTGATATATAGTTTGGAATCTACTATTGAAAAAATGCATTGGAGACCTAGAAAAAGTGAATGGATAAATTATTATAGTGAATCGTCTCATGTGCCAAAATTTTTAGAAGAAAAAATTAAACTAGTAACAAACTATCTGGACATCTTGAAGCCTGATACTGTTTGGGACTTTGGGGCCAATACAGGAGTTTTCAGCAGAATTGCAAGTGACAGAGGCATATCCACGGTTTCAATGGATAGTGATCACAGTTGCATTGAAAAAAATTATCTTCAATCGTGGAAAAATGGAGAGAAAAACCTGCTTCCTTTATGGGTTGATCTCAACAACCCGAGTTCTGGCATTGGATGGGAGAATAAAGAAAGAATGTCGCTTCAAGAAAGAGGGCCCGTTGATACAATTCTTGCACTGGCCTTGATCCATCATTTAACCATATCCAACAATGTTCCACTAGCGAAGATAGCTAGGTTTTTTAGTAACAACTGTCAATCGCTGATAATCGAATTTGTTCCCAAACCTGACTCAATGGTTCAGAAATTATTGGCTTCTAGAAAAGATATTTTCCCCGACTATACCCAGAGTGTGTTTGAAAAAGAATTCCAAGCGTTTTTCAAAATCATCAGATCAAAGCAAGTTGGCGATTCAAACCGAACTCTTTATCTCATGAAAAATGAAAGCCATGCCTGACAAAAAAACTCTAATACTCCACCCCTTCATCCTTGCTATTTATCCCATCCTGTTTTATTACAACCTGAACAAGCATGAGGTATGGTTTTCTGAAACTCTTGCCCCAATGTCTATCTCATTATTTGGCACATTATTATTATTATTTTTATTTAAATTAATATTCAAAAGTTACACTAAGGCAGGAACCCTAACCTCTATAGTTTTGATCTTATTCTTTGCGTATGAGGCGATTCTAAATGCCTTAACCGATACAAAATTAGGCGAACTAATTCTACCCTACGATCCTAATTTGTTGTGGAGTTATGGAATTTCTCTCGCGGTTGCAATCACAGGGTTATGGCTTTGGAAGAACCCAAGTCGTCAGGTGGCAGAGTATTTAAATATTGCTTCGTTAATATTAATAATCTTTCCCATAATTAGTCTCATAACTCATAAAATTTCAGTAGAGAACCACAAGCTTTTCCCCTCACCATCGTCAATCAATTCAGCTATTCCTTATAATTATATTGGCCCAAAACCAGATATCTATTACATAATTTTAGATGGTTACATGCGTAAAGATGTAATGAACGAGTTTTGGAGGTTTGACAACAGCGAATTTATAAAATCGTTGGAAAATCGTGGATTTTATGTAGCCCCTAAAAGCCGCTCAAACTATCAAACCACTTGGCTTTCACTAGCCTCCTCTTTGAATATGGAATACCTTCCAGAAAATTTATCAATAGATACTACTCAGAGCATCAATAATATTCCTTTCATAGAAGCCATAGCGCAAAATAAAGTTGCTAAATTCCTTAAATCCATTGGCTATCAATACATTCATTTACCTCACAATGCGGCTTTAACCAAGAAAAACAACCAAGCAGACATAACAATCACAAATAAAAAACACATAAGCCCATTTTCCCAGCACATATTAAATAAAACTTTTTTAAAAACCTTTAAACTGCTCTCTTTAAATGAGATTCAAATAAAAAGGAGGGAAATTCTTTATGGGTTTAAAAAGCTTGAAGATATTCCACATAATGAAGAACCTACTTTTACTTACGCTCATTTTTTAATACCACATGGGCCACATGCTTTTAATAGCAAAGGCGAATTCCCGGCTAAAAATATTTCTGAATCAGAAAAATATTTCGAGGAGATACTTTTTGCCAATAAAAAAATTAACCATTTAGTAGACTATCTTCAAC
>JAPYPM010000268.1 GCA_029937635.1 Nitrospinaceae bacterium | reverse complement strand
GTTTTAATGTAAACTGATTCCTACCAGTAATATAAACCATATAAGGCTAAAAACCTAGTGCAACCCCTGAGCCAAACACCCTCATGGATATTATCGGCCTCGTCCGGGCTATTCCTCATCCTAATATTTCCCCAATTTAACTTGGAGTTTCTCGCGTGGTTTGCATTGATACCACTTTTATTTGCTATTCAGAATCAACCTCTAAGAACGGTTGCCTCACGCGGTTTTTTTGCCGCTATGATTTTTTATTTTTTCAGTTTGAATTGGATAACCAATACGCTAGTTAATTATGGGAATATCCCCGTCATCCTCAGCTATCTTATTTTAGCTCTTCTAGCTGCTTATCTTAGTTTTTATATTGCTTTATTCTGCGTACTAACAGTCAAGTGGAGTCAAGGAAAACCAGTTTATTTTTTTCTGCTTGCACCCCTTATATGGACTTCCCTAGAATACCTTCGTTCCACACACATGACTTTTGGTTTTTCATGGATGGGGCTTGGTTATTCCCAATTTCAAACTCTATCAATTATCCAACCCGCAGAAATAACAGGCGTCTATGGTGTCTCTGCATTGATCGTTTTAGTTAATGCTGCTCTCCATTTTTTTATAAATACCTCGATCTGTCATCTCAACACACAGGATGGCTGGAAAATGTCCTTTCGAGTGATCGGTGTCACTACTTTGGTATTCGGGTTCTGGTTAAGTTGGGGCAATTGGGCTCTCAACCTAACAAAGTCCAAAATAGAATCTTCCCCTAAAATTCGTGTAGCGATTGTCCAGGGAAATATCGAACAACGTCTCAAATGGAAAAATTTTTATCAGCAACCCACGATGAAAATTTACAAAAAACTCACCTTAAAAGCAGCAGAGAAAAAACCCGAGCTTATTGTTTGGCCGGAAGCCGCCACACCCTTCTACTATGGCCTAGATCCCACTGGCACAAAATATATTCAAGATCTTGCTAGAACTTCGGGTGTACCTATTTTATTTGGCAGCCCTTATAAAAAAATAATGGGAGAGAAAGAACTGGCCTATAATCGGGCCTTTTTAATTTCAAGCCAAGGAGAAACTATCGACGTATATGACAAGATGCACCTTGTGCCGTTTGGAGAATTCGTTCCTTTCCGTGAGGCTCTATTTTTTATCGAAAAGATGGTAGAAATTATCGGAGACTTTGGTTTAGGAAAACGAGCAACCGTTTTTAAATTGAATGGGCATCAACTTGGTGTGTCCATCTGTTACGAAATTATTTTCCCTGACTTAGTTCGCCAACCGGTTAAAAATGGAGCTGAATATTTAGTCAATATAACCAATGATGCATGGTTTGGGAAAAGTGCAGCATCATATCAACACATCTCTATGGCTGCTCTGCGTGCTGTTGAAAATAGAACCCCTATTGTTCGGGCCGCCAATACCGGTATCAGTGGATTTATAGACGCAACGGGTCAAATTAGAAATACTACTCAGTTGTTCAAACGAGAGTTGGTCGTAGACGAAATCGCACCCAATAAAGGATCGCGCACCTTTTATTCGAAGTTTGGCGATATTTTCTCTTATCTTTGTCTTATCCTGACTGCGACCATAACACTCTTAGCATACCGTTTCTGACCCAGTAGATTTTAAGGTTCAATCAAGTGATTGAGAATGATCTCTACTTGCTGTTCACCGGGATTTGCAGCAATAACACCATCAATATCACCAGGGGCGGGCGCTGCATCTCCATCCTTATCAAGCCTTACAAAAATAGTGACCGGTCCCTCGAACAATGCTCCTGGTAACATAACATCGCTTTGGCCTAGAGTGAACGAATAGGGAAATGTAACCTCTTTTATTTTCTTCACTGCGAGAGGTATGCCTCTTTGAACTCCTTCAGACCGAGCAATTATAAATAGGCTGGCACCTTCTGGAATCTTATCGGCCAAGCTAGAATCTATTCTAATAGTTCCTGATACTATTTTATCTGTAGAAGTTTTTTTTACCTCGATTACATGGTTCAGTAGGATCTTTACACCTGTCGACCCTGAAGTAACTGTTACTGATCCATCTATATCATCTGGAGAAGCTTTCGGCATTCCATCTAAGTCCCAGCGGGCTGTGACCGTAATATTACCCTCAAATGTATTCCCTTCCAGCATTACATTTTCTTGACCTATCTTAAAAGAAAACGGGAACTTGATCAAAGTATGCTTTTTAGCAGCTAGTGGTGGACCGCTTAGAGTGCCTTCTGGTCTGGCGATAAGAAATAGCGTTCCTTGTTTTGGTACTTTAGAAACAATTGATTCATCAAAGGCAATTGTTCCTGAAATAGACCGCGCCGGGTCGCTAATCTTTTTTCTAGCATCCATCTGCTGCTTTATCTTTGGAGAAATTGGATGCTCCTTCAGTTCTTGGTCACAAGAGATAGTCATAACAAAACAAATAAGCAATAAAATAATGGCTAATGGTTTCAAAAATTTATTCCGATAAAAATAGAGTTATTATTGTATTAAAAATCAAAGAAGTATTTTCATTACTTTATATCGTAAGAGGTCCTTAAACGTCAAACGCTTTATAAATGAAGAGGTGTTTTTTTACGAAGTCCGTTTATTAAACCATAAAAGTAAAACTAACGAAGATGTTTCCATGTAACCTTTTTTAGAAAGATAGACTGGGGTTCTTTTAAGGATAATACTAGAAATAACGAGTGACCCAATATAACTAGAGTCAAAATATTACACCCGGTAGATACGGGACTCAAACATGTAGAACGACCGATAATAATTAAATTATTTTAGCATCCTAATAAAAAAAATAGGGGATAAGCTTCTAATTTTTCTAACTACCTAATCCTCCACCAAGGTTGTGAGTTGGAGAATTAAAATTTATTCCTTATTATGCGGGGGGCAATTTCAATTGGACTTGCTCCCCGCGCCCCTTTTTTCCTTGCTCATCTCATTCTTTTAAATTTAAAGTTTAACGTATTCTTTACGATTTACATATTTGGTTAGATTGTACCAATGGAAATAAATCATGGATCCTTTGCCTATGTATTTAAGGATAAAGTAATACTAGTTATGAGATAAATATTCTAATTTTTTTAGTTGACGGAAAACTACCTTAGAATTGTTCCTATATATTTCTTTTATATTTTCCGATCTTTTCCTAATGACCTTAAGTCTTTTTGGCGTATTAAATTTTTAATAATACCTGGTGGTAATGGACTCGAAAAATAAAGGTTGCTTTGAATTTTATTTATCATGCCAGCGGCCTTGAAGGTTTTTATTCTTGTGTAATTATCCCCAAATCTTGAGACACCTCTATACCCAAAGACAAATACCTATTGTCCTAGCATTTGTCTGGGTTTAATGCGAGCACCCTGCACGCATGGAATTGCTTCATAT
>JAPYPM010000267.1 GCA_029937635.1 Nitrospinaceae bacterium | reverse complement strand
TGGTTTTTCACAAAAAACATGCAAGCCAGACTTGAGGCCCATGGTTGTTACTTCCGCAGCAATATCGTTAGACATACAAACGATAAGAACATCAAGATTTTCTTTCAGCAAGTGATTGTAATCCTGACAACAAAGAATGCCATCGACAACCACACCCTCCTCTGTAAAGGCCTTATCGCACACTGCAACTAAACGCAAATGGGAATTACGGTCGATGCAATCCTTACGACGTTTTCCTATAACACCAAAACCAGCGATACCTACACGTAATGGCTTTTTATTTTTAACCACTTTATTCCTCACCCAATCTGAGAATAACTTTGGCCGGGTTTCCGGTTTCTAAAGAGTTTGGGGCAATATTACAAGTAATACTCTGCTTGAGAGAATGCAGGACAAGTCTCCCAAAGAGCAAAACTTTCTCTATTCCAAAGCCCCTGAATATTCCCTCAAAATGAAAAGCATTGCTTTCTGAGAGAAAAAAGTAATCTATCGTAAAACTTTTCGAAAGTAAAAAAAATATGGTGTAGGCCTGTTCAGGAAGGCAAGAACCGCTAGCCCTGTTCTAGTTGTCAACTTTATATCGAATAAAACTTAAAGCATTCTGATTTTCTTCTATTTTCTTTACCCAGTCATCCAAGCGTGTGAACTCCTGCGCTGTGCTACTAAAAAGTTTTTAAATACCGTAGCGCTAGCATCATCTCCTAACAGATTATTTAAAAAGCGCTGTCCTCTTTAGTAGTTTTTCTGTTCGGATTTTATGTTTTTTTCATCGAGTCATGTAATGCGCTAGCATTGCTGGGTCGTCACCCATAAGTTTTTCAGCTTCCTTGAGTTCCTGAGGAGTATCAACACCAATAGTGACAGCTTCGGTGAGAACCATACGAACCCTACCACCACTTTCAAGTATCCGGTTCATATCTACAGACTCAATATGTTCAAGTCGACTTTCCTCCATTTCATTGAAACGTAGCAGTGTCTCACGACGAAAAGCAATGATACCGGTTTGCATATACATCGGCAAATTCTCTAAACCTCGCCAAGGAGAGGGGATTGGTTCTCGCGAGTAATAAAGGGCATCATTATTTTGCTTCACAACCACTTTGACATTATTTTTGTCAATAAACGATTCGTGGTTACGCAAACGCGACATGACATTAACTATTTCAACAGTTGGGTCACTAAAGTGGCCAAGGGTTTCAGTAATAGTCTCAGGCAAAATCAACGGCTCATCCCCCTGTACCATTACTATCAAATCAATCCGTTCGCCTAATTGAGACTCGATGTGTTCCATAGCTTCCGCAATTCGCGTCGTGCACCGAGTATGGCTGGTCGAAGTCATGACTGCCAAACCTCCTATTCCACGCACATACACAGCAATTTCTTCATCACAGGTTGCCACATAAGTAGCCTCAATCCCTGAAGCCAAGCGGGTGCGATGATAACAATGTCCAATCATGGGCATGCCATGAATAAGAGCCATGGGCTTGTTCGGAAAACGTGTTGAACTCATACGGGCGGGAATAATTCCAACAACCTTCATTCTTGTATTTCCTTGATCCTTGCAATCCCTTGACGCGCGCCAATATCAAGTAGTCGGATATCAACGCTGTAGGCTATAAAGTTGTAACCATCACGCGCCATTTGCTCTAGTTGCTGCAGGTCAGGTTCAACAATATGCATGCCGACCAGGCTGCCAACTTGCTGTCCTATTTCGTGAATGCGCTTGATGGTATGCACGAATTCTGCCTGTTCAAACTGCCCGGCAATTCCCATGGAACAAGACAAATCATAAGGCCCAACAATGAAGCCATCGACACCGGGAACCCTCAAAATTGCCTCAAGTTGATCAACAGCATCTTTGTGCTCGATTTGTACGATTATTACCGGTCCTTCACTCTGCCATTTCAGATAATTCTGAAAACTGGCACCATAACCTTGAGCTCGAGCCAAGCCAACTCCACGTGAACCAACAGGCGCGTACCGTGTCGCTGCTACTGCCCGCAAGGCCTCTTCAGGGGCATTGACCATTGGAACGATGATACCATGAGCTCCCGCATCCATCACACGCTTGATCTGATTTTGATCGTTCGAGGTCAAGCGTACCAAAGGAGCTGCTCCGCAAAGATCAATAGTTCGGATCAAATCACCGGCCATTTCGAGATCTATAACGCTATGTTCCAAGTCGACCACCAACCAATCAAAACCAGCACTAGCCATGATTTCAGCAATGGCGGGGTGTCCTAGAGTAATCCAAGAACCTAATGTCAATGTTTTTAAATTAACTTTGTTACGTAGCCTATCGGAAACCATAAATTTTCCACAAAGATTAATGCAAATCTGATTAAAAATTATGTTGGTAACCTAAAACATTATCTTTAAAAGATCAAAAGTTTTTTGGCGGGATCAACTTTAAAGAAATCTTCTCTTGGGGTAAAAAAACGACCCGCGTTCACTTCATTGAATGAGTGGGTCACAAAGTTTCTGTTCAAGCCCGAACATTTTCCCCATGAATAAATCTTTCTAATTCTTTTAAAAGGACTGCATGGAAGGGTGCTCAGACTGCCCCTTAAATTTCGAATTCGCGGAAAAATATCTTCCAATGTCTTATGGTGGCGAACATCTAAAAAACTATTTTGTTTTTTATAGATTCTAGTCGAGGGCGGCATGGGCACACAAGTGAAGTGTATATCATTGATTGACTGAACAGCCTGCGGTAAAGCGTCTAAAGGCTAGCATTAACATTAGATATTTTCAAGAGTTCTTCCTTCCATTCTTTCAGCCAGTTTTTACTTGTTCTTGCAAATAGATGGCAGAATTTTTTATTCACTTGCTGAAGCTCCGAGGACATCCACCAAGCCAATGGATCTTCATATATTTCGTTGACAAACCCTGCTGCGGATTCGGGGGTATCATGCAGAATTTTTACACGACGCAAATCATCAAGGTACGGCTGGACAGACGAAAGCGTACGCACTGTATTCAAATCCCAAAAAACAACTGTTGGGAAGTTCATAGAAAGTGTTTCTAGCCAAGTTGTTCCACAATAATCATGGATGCATAATCTACTTCTTCGAAGTTGCTCAAGCATAGAAACTTCTCCTCCACAAATTTTAAGGGGGGGAGAAATATCCGCCAGTCGTTCTTTTTCACTATACTTAACATTTTTAACTTCCTTCCCCTCAACTTTAGGAGGAAGACGCACCAATAATAGTTTAGAAACTTCTGAACAAATAATATTCAAAAAGCGTTTTTTCCATAAAATAAAATCTAGCTCATTCATGTTCTGACCAACAGGAATACTATCAATACTTGCTAAAAATCGTTTCGATACAGATGTAAGCAAAAGAATTGTTCCATTAGAGTCTGACCCTATGTTGTATC
>JAPYPM010000266.1 GCA_029937635.1 Nitrospinaceae bacterium | reverse complement strand
CTCTGATCAACTCATCAACAATTTAATGCTTTCTGATGAAGGACATGCAGACTGTAAACCAAACTTGATGATTTTTGCAGATGATGTCAAATGCGCACACGGAGCTACAGTTGGTCAATTGGATGACGATCAACTTTTTTATTTAAAAACAAGAGGGCTTTCAGAGCCTATTGCAAAGGAAATCCTTACTCAGAGTTTTGCCAGAAGCATTGTTCAGAAAATTCCTTTTGAGCCAGTTGTGAAAGAACTCGATGAAACCTTACTCAAAAAATTGGAAGGTAATAATGGGTGATTCTAAAACTATTACTATAGATAAACCCATTCTTGATGTTGATAAAATTCGTGGAGACTTCCCTATATTATCAAAAGAAATAGGAGGTAAAACACTAATTTATCTTGATAATGGTGCGACGACTCACAAACCTTTACAGGTAATCGAAAGAGTGAGAAAGTTCGATTCAGAAGAATATGGCACGGTGAGGCGTGGTTCATATCGTTTGTGCGAAAACTCAACTCAACTTTACGAGGAGGCACGTCAAAAAGTCGCTGATTTTTTGGGTGCTCCAACACGACAGGAAATTGTCTTTACAAGCGGTACCACACAATCAATTAATCTGGTTGCGCATAGTTTTGGCCGTAAATTCGTAAACTCTGGAGATGAAGTTATCATTTCCAATATAGAGCACCATGCCAATATAGTTCCATGGCAGGTACTTTGTGATGAGAAAGGAGCAAAGCTTAAGGTTATTCCTGTAGCTGATAATGGCGAGCTCATCATGGAAGAATATGACAAGTTATTAACTAACAAGACTCGTGTTGTTGCTGTGAACCATGTGTCGAATGCCTTAGGAACAATTAACCCAGTAAATGAAATTACGCGTAAGGCGCACGCAGTTGGAGCAAAAGTTCTGATAGATGGCGCGCAGAGTACCCCTCATATGAAAGTAGATGTTCAGGATATTGGCTGTGATTTCTATACTTTTTCAGGGCATAAAATGTATGCCCCTAGTGGAATTGGTGGTATGTTTGGGAAAATGGAAGTCATGGAAATGATGACCCCCTATGTGACTGGTGGGGACATGATTATGCAGGTAACTCTAGAAACATCAATTTATGCCAAACCCCCGGCACGGTTTGAAGCTGGCACCCCTCCAATTAGTCAGGTAATAGGCCTTGGAGCTGCAATTGATTATCTCAATTCAGTTGGGATGGATAAAATTTTCGAGTATGAAAAGAGTTTGCTCGACTATGGGACGCAGCTTCTTAATGATATTGAGGGAGTTCGTATTATAGGTAACGCGAAAGATAAAGCAGCAATTTTATCTATCTATTTAGAGGCAGCACACCCTCACGATATGATTACTATGCTTGATCAAGATGGCATTGCTCTTAGGGGAGGGCACCACTGTGCACAACCTACAATGATACGTTTTGGTGTTCCAGCTACAGCGAGAGCCTCAATGGCTTTTTATAATAAGTTTTCTGAAATAGATGCATTAGCCGATAGCCTTCGCAAAATCATTAAATTTTTTTCATAATAAATTACTTAATCTAGGTTTGGTCGCTCTCAACAGAGAGCAACTATGTGTTATATTATGTCTATAAGTGTACCGTTGTTTTCCAGTTGTAGATTGTGAAAGTTTAAAATTTTAGTAAGTACTAAATTGCAAAAAAGGTTTTAAAGATATGTCATACGACAACGAGTTATACCAACAAGTGATTCTCGATCATAATCGTAAACCACGTAACTTTCACGAGATGGAAAACCCCACTAACAGTTGCCACGGAATCAATCCTTTATGTGGGGATGATATAACGGTATACCTTAAAATAGATAAAACTGAAGGATTGATAAAAGATATCAGTTTTACTGGATCTGGGTGTGCAATATCTAAAGCCAGCACTTCTCTAATGACTCAATTCCTCAAAGGAAAAAAAATTGATGAAAGCCGATTAATTTTTGATGAGTTTCATAAAATGGTACTGGGCGAATTTGACCCAGAAAAGCAGGAGCACCACTTAGGTAAGCTTACTTTATTTAAGGGAATAAGAGAATACCCATCACGTACCAAATGTGCCAGCCTCGCATGGCATACAATGGTTGGAGCGCTCGATAAAAAAGCAGAAGATATAAGTACTGAATAAAAAGATGGTCACCTCGGCAAACCCTATTCAAATTATATTCCTAATAAATCGAAATCTTCAGACCGAAAAAAACGTCATAAAACTGAGAAAGAATTCCCTTTTATAAAATTTTTGAACTTACATATTATAAGCCTCATGTTGGATCAAAACTTATTTATTAATGATTACGAAGAAACCAAGCGCCGTTTAGCACGTAAAAAGGTTCCGGCAGATCAGGTTGAAGAAATTCGTAAGGCTATTCTTGACCGTAAAAAATTTGTGGGCGAGGTAGATGGGCTTCGTGCAGAAATTAATGAAAAATCAAAACAAGTGGGTGTTTTTTTTCAACAAGGTAAAAAAGATGAGGCTGAAAATTTAAAATCTGCTGTTCCTAAATTAAAAGAAATACTTGATGTTAAGGAGGAGGAGCTTAAAAAAATTGACGAAAAAAGAACGCAATTGTTATTAAGAGTTCCAAATCTTCCTGACGATGGTTGCCCGGATGGTTTTTCTGAGGATTGTAATATCGTACTCAGAATGGAAGGTTATGATAAGTCTGATTATGAAGGAAAGGTGTTTAAACCACATTGGGAAATTGGTCAGGAATTAGGAATTTTTGACCCAGAGAGAGCAGCAAAATTAAGTGGTGGAATGTTTGCACTTTTAAGAGGAGATGGCGCACGTCTTCACCGAGCTCTTATTCAATTTGCTCTTTCCATAAATAGTGAACGAAATGAAGAAATTCTTCCCCCTCATTTTGTTCGTCCCGATATGATGATGGGAACTGGGACGCTCCCAAAATTTGAAGCAGACGCTTATCGATTTCGTGATGATGATTTGTGGGCTATTCCTACAGGAGAGGTCCCACTGACTAATTTACACGCAGGCGAAATCCTTTCTATTGATGAACTTCCAAAGCGTTATATGGCATATACAGTTTGTTTTAGACGTGAAGCAGGTTCCGCAGGGAAAGATACTAGAGGAATGCAGAGGCTTCATGAGTTTCATAAGGTGGAACTTGTCCGATTGTGTTCCCCAGAGATGGTGAGAAATGAATTTGAATTATTAGTGAGTGATGCTGAACGTCCTTTGAAAATGTTAGGACTGCCTTATCGTGTGTTAGATCTTTGTGGCGGTGATGTAACTTTTTCGTCAACGCGAGTTCATGATTTAGAAGTTTATTCTCCAGGAACACAGTCTTGGTTGGAGGTTTCTTCTATTGGAATTTTTTCAGATTTTCAAACAAGAAGAGGAAACAGTAGG
>JAPYPM010000265.1 GCA_029937635.1 Nitrospinaceae bacterium | reverse complement strand
GAATCCCTACCAAAGATTTAGACTTTGGATGAACCTCTATCATTTTATGAGTTTTCCCTGAATTATAAAGAAGGCCTTTAGCAGAAACTAATTCTGAAACCAAAACCCCTGCTCCCATTTCATCCATTAACTGACGGAAACAAACATCAGTAATTCCTGCCATTGGAGCCAACCAAAAGGGGTTGCGCGCTCCATCGATCAATTCCCTACTCAAGGATTTAGAAGAAAGAACATCTTTATGATTACTGATATATGAGTTTTGGCGATCCATTTTTTCTATTCGACCTTATCAATATAAGGTTGAAAGTGCGGTGGGTAAATTGCTATTAATTGGAGTTTTGTATCAAAACACTGAAACTGCATACGGTGATGATGCAGATTATAGTCTTGATCAGAAACTTTCCCATTACCATAAACAGAATCATTGTAAATAGGGAGTCCCACACTAGCCAAATGAATTCTTATCTGGTTTGTACGCCCCGAACGCGGAATCACCCTCAATAAAGAAAGATTATTAATTGATGTTAGCCATTCAACATCCGTAAGCGCCGTTTGAAATCCAGGAATCTTGTTCCCTACAATCCTTTTAGAAGCTCTCTCCTTCCCGATTGGTTTATCTATCGTAAATTGCTTTGATAGAGGAATACCTTCTACCAGTGCAAAATATTCTTTCTTAACTTGACTTTGTTTAAATTCCTGCATGAGAAAAGCTGCTGCCTTTTGTGTCCTAGCAAACACGATTACTCCTGTTGTCATAACATCAAGTCTCTGAACCGGTCGAGGCACTTCATTAGGATACACTTCCTTTAAAATTTCTGTCATTGAGTTCTTAAAATATCGTCCACAGGGGTGCACTGGAATAGGGGCACTTTTATTAAACGCACGAATATTTTTGTCCTCGTAGATAACATTTAAGGTTATATCTGCCGCGGGCTCTATCCGAAAACCTCCATTTGTAATAGTAAGATCGCCTGCACTTAATTTCTGACCAACTATTGCTACCTTACCATTGATAATAATTTTCCCCGCAATAATCTGACGTGACCACTCTTCCTCATCTTGATAAGAAAACCGCGTTGCAAAATATTTTTCGATGGGGAAACTATTATATTTAGGTGGAACATGAGAACGGTAAATCTGCTCAGTTGGAGGAAGTGTACGTAATCTATTCATGGCAAATTATATTTGACTTGAGGTAAAATTTATTTAGAGGGGTGTGGGTATATCTTTCGTAATTAATTCCACTGTGGGTTCACTGGAGCCTTGGTTAGATATTGATATTTTTTTCCCAAGGAGTTGACCGATTGTGACCATATTTGATCTTCCTGGTCAAGAAAGACAAGTCGTTCATCTGCACTCTGAACCAACCAGCTATTTTGTTCCATTTCTCCATCTAATTGACCACTTGACCATCCAGAATACCCCAGATAAAAGCGAATATTCTGCTGTGGGTTTGCGATATCAAGGTAAAGCGATTCAAGGGTTTCTAAACTACTACCAAAATAAATCCCAGGACATACTTCGTCTAGGCCATCAATGCTCTTGGTTGATCGATAAAGATAAAAGACCATTTCTTCAGAAACAGGACCGCCAATGTAGATCTTTCCATTATATGATTTAAGAATATCAATACTAGAAAACAGATCCGTCGCTCCCAATTGAGCCGAACGATTGATGACTAATCCGAATGAGCCCTGCTCCTCATGACTACATAACAAGATCACGGTTCGTGAAAAATTTGGATCGGGCAAAACTGGGTTTGCAATAAGCAGAGAACCTTTCCCATATCGTTTATTTTTAAAATCTTCAGGGAACTCCATGACTTACAAAAAACCACAATTAAGGTTATAAATTTAGAGACTCGAGCTTACGAAAGTTGGGACAACCTTTAGCATCTTCTTTAGCTTCTGCCGAAGCAAAATTATTATCCATATAAAGTGCTACTAAATTTGGAAACAATTTAGATACAGCGAGTGCCATTACCCCCTCATCTCCAATTTCATTTTGAGCCAAGTCCAATTCCTCCAATTGGCTTAAACAATTTTCTTTTGCAATAAACCTTACTCCCTGATTTTTAATTAAATTTCGGTAAACATTTAGTGTTTTTAATTTCTTTAAAGTAGTAGACCGACAAATTGCTCGGATACCTTCTGGGCCCAAATCATTTCCCCCCAACTCTATCCACTGTAATTTAGAAAAAATTGGTGATTCAGCTAAAAGTTTTGCTCCTATATCACCAATTCGATTTCCTCCAAGATTCAATCGCTTTAAATTAGATAAACGATCATCCTCTGAGAAAATTGACATTCCATTACTTCCAACGCAGTACCCTTTGAGATCAAACTCTCTCCCATTTGAGGATAGACGTTCTAAAATAATTTTTTCCATTGTTTGTTTTAAATTTTCCCCAGTCAAGCCACAGGGTTCAGCTGGTTTGTATATCTGGAAATGAGAAATAGATGGCATAAATAAGTCCTTTTTTCAAAAAATTACATTTCCTTATCATCATTTAGGATTAACAACGACCTAAAGGACAAAAAATCTTGATGTTAAGGATAGAGAGCCTTTTATTTTTTAATGCTTAGGCTATTATAAGGTTGACAGAAAATCAATAGTATTTTAAATTCCAAGGTTTTACTATTAAGGTTAGTTTAATGGAACTTGATTTCGAAAAAATGGGTGGGCTTGTTCCTGCCATTATACAGGATGCTGAATCTGGAAAAGTCCTGATGCTGGCCTACATGAATGAAATCGCATGGAATAAAACGCTAGAAACAGGAAAAGCTTGGTTTTACAGCCGGTCTAGAGATAAACAGTGGATGAAAGGTGAAGAAAGCGGTAACGTTCAAATTGTAAAAGAAGTCTTTATAGATTGCGATAATGACACCGTTTTACTTAAGGTGGAACAGGTTGGTAAAGCCGCCTGCCACAAAGGTTATGTTAGTTGCTTTTTCCGAAAAATTAATGGCGATATAAAAATCGTTGATGAAAAAATTTTTGACCCTGATACAGTTTATAAAAAAACTTAAGACTATCGATAAAGCCGATCTGCCAATGCACTTTGATCCAACTTATTGAAGAAAGAAATTTATGAGTAGTAATATTTTAAAGCTCGGTATTCCCAAAGGAAGCCTAGAAGAAGCTACAGTTAACCTATTTGGTAAAGCAGGGTATAACATAAAAATAAAGAATCGTTCTTATTTTCCATCTATTGATGATTCTGAAATAGAATGCATGTTAATTCGGGCACAGGAAATTGCACGTTATGTTGAAAATGGTGTCCTTGATGCAGGACTAACAGGTAAAGATTGGATTCAAGAAAACCGTGCCGATGTTGTTGAAATTGCCGATCTAGTTTATTCCAAAACTTCATCACGACCTGTTCGTTGGGTG
>JAPYPM010000264.1 GCA_029937635.1 Nitrospinaceae bacterium | reverse complement strand
GTATCAATGCTGGTTTACTTTATCGGCTATTACTATGCTCGACAGTTGGGTGTACTGTCCTTTGAGGGGAAAGAGGGCTTTGGTGGTCCACAGAATATATACGATAACGTATTCGTACCCACTCTAACCACGCATCTCATTCTAGTATGCCTTGGGCTTATTTTTTCTATATATATGATTTTTCAAGGGTTTCGTGCGTGCGAAAAGATCGATGGCAACTATATTCTCCAGAGTAAAGAATTAAAAGCAAATCCAAAAATTTTCAAATCGACCATGATAACCCTTGCATTACTTTGGGCAGGAAATCAATCGGTCCTCACATTCATCCGACACAAATCCTTTGCTGCGAGTCTAGCCTGGGCAATTATTTTCGGTATTATAGCCCTCACAATCTATCTAGAAAAATATATTGAAAAATCCCTACCTGATGGAGCTCAGCGCCACAGAATACTGGGGCGGGTGACTATGGTAATTTTCGCCTTAATTTTGGTAACGAGTACCCTAGTTTACCTTATGCTATACGTGATTTATCCGAAAATATAGTTATTAGAAGCCTTATTATGCAGGATGTGGGATTAAAAACCTTGAAAAGAAGGTTACAAAATAGATTGCACTATTTCATGATCAAGGGTTTCCTCTTGACACTTTTTAAAACCCTGTGGTAAAGTTCGCGGATTAAATGATCTCGAAGTACATAAGCAGTAGGTAAAGAGCTGTGAGTCCATTAACTCCGAGACCTATGTAGACAATGTTATCGAAAATTTTTCCATTTTTGCTCGGCATGTACTTTCCTCATGTTGAGAGAATTAAATTTAGGGTAAGCTAACACCCGTAATTTATAACTGTCAAGGGTAAATTGTTTTAATATTCAACACTTTTTTAGGGGCGTTTTAAATGGACTTAGAAAAACTTAAAGAAAAATCGGGACCGTGGATCTATATGGGAACTGTTGTATTTTGTTTGTGGTTCTTTTACTGGTTTGCTTCCGTTTGGCGATAAACGATAATAACTTGAATAAAATTTGGTTTGGTAAATATTAAAAGGGGGTAATTGTGGAGTTTGAACAAAAAAAATTCATAACCGGGAAATCAATTACGTGGTTCATCATTGCGTTTATCGCAATGTTTTTCTATTACTTCTTCATTAACTGGGGTCTAATGGAGGTTCAGGGTTTGGATTTTTTCTACCTTTGGACTTCAGGAGCCGGTCCAGCAGCTAGTCACTGATTCCAGAAAAAATAGTGTTAATAAAAATGGCGAGCTCATTCGAGCTTGCCATTTTTTTTTGATATCAGTAATGTCTACCCACAATAAACAATCATGATCGGAAAAATAGCTTCTCGTATTTACCTCATAAGGCACGGTGAAACTGCTAACGCTGGAGAAGTTTGCTTTAATGGGCATTTTGATGTTGATCTCTCAGATGAAGGCGAAAAGCAAAGCATCCTTATTGCCAAAGCTTTAAAAAACCTCCCTATCAAAGCTGTTTACAGTAGCGACTTGAAAAGAACCGAGATAGGTGCCAAGTTTGTAGCAGACGAGTTAAACCTTTTGCACATCCCATTCAAAGAATTACGTGAATTGGCGTTTGGTGACTGGGAAGGGTTGAGCATAAGTGAAGTGAACCTAAAGTATCCTGACAAACTAAAAGAAAGACTTCAGAACATAGAACTTTTCCAGGTTGAGGGAGGCGAATCATTTTTTCAGCTCAAAGATAGGGTTATCCCTAAATTCAAGAGTATTTTAGCTAACCATCCTTCCGATAGCATTGTTATACTTTGCCATGGTGGTGTTATCCGGACTATTTTGGCTTATATATTAGAAATTTCTGTAAAAAACCTTTTCCGCATCAACCAACCTTATGCCTCAGTTAATATCATTCAGTATTACGATGGAGGAGATCCAGTCGTTGATCTGATGGGAGGAAGTCATTGTAATATTGGTCCCTCTAATTCATCTGATAAAAAAATTTCTATCCAATAAAAAGGTTTTTTATGAGTTGGCTAATTCGCATTCACAATGCAGATGTTTTTTTAAATGGCAAACAAGTCCTCAACTCTATCGACTGGACGATGAACAAAAAAGAAAATTGGGCGGTTGTGGGTGTTAATGGCGCAGGTAAAACATCATTCATGAAACTCATTTTTGGCGAATTAATACCAATTGAGGGTGGCGAAGTTCGTTGGTTTGATAATGAAAAACACGAACCGCTTAGCGATGCTAGAAAACGCATTGGTTTTGTATCAGCAGATCTCCAAGAAAACTATGTACCATCCACGCTTTGTAAAAATGTAGTCCTATCCGGTTTTTTTTCTTCAATCGGGCTGTATAAAAAAGCTAATCTTAAGCAAAAAGAAATAGCTGCCTATTGGATGGAGTTCTTGGAAATACAAAATTTAAGCAATGAACCCATTGGCAAAATATCCTATGGAGAAGCACGAAGAATTCTTCTAGCAAGAGCTTTGGTCAACCTGCCCGACTTATTAATTTTAGATGAGCCCTGTTCAGGGTTAGACGTCCCAACAAAAGAACTGTTTTTGCACACCCTAGAGAAGCTTGCTAAAACGAAAACTCAACTAATATATGTCACCCACCATATTGACGAAATTCTTCCTCTAACAACCCATGTGCTATTTCTCAAGAATGGGACTATTTTTTCTAAAGGAACTAAAAGCAAAATGCTTACGGGACAACAACTATCGAGGGCTTTTGATTGCCATTTAGAATTAAAAAAAACATCCGGCCGCTTTTGGATTATAGGAAGTCGACTTAAAAAATCAAGAAACCCTATAAATCATCCAAACTAATAATCAGTCATCACTTTTTCAAATCTAAAAAAATACTGTATAATTTATATATGCATATTTTTATACGAAAACTTGGCCCAACAAGAAGCCAAAATAAATTTTTTTTACTCGTAACAACTATATGGTTATTGCTACTTATCGTTACTCCTTATACTTGGTCTCAAGAAAAAGCTGAAGATTGGTTTTTAAAAGGAAATACGCTAAGTCGCCAAGGTCGGTTTGAAGAAGCTATTGATGCTTACAAAAAATCGATTGAACGTAACCCAAGCGCAACTGTCTCGTATTTTAATCTTGCGCTAGCATATAAAAACCTAAACAAGCATAAAGAAGCTGCAATAGCTTTTGAGAAAACCGTCGAGCTAGAACCCGGAAATCTAGATGCCCGCTATAGCTTGGGAAGTGAATATAACCATCTTGAACGCTGGGAAGACGCTATTGCTCAATTAAATATGGTTGTCCATCGACGACAAGATGATGCTGAAGCCCATGGAAACCTAGGATGGGCCTATTATAATTATAATAAGGGACCACGATTCAAGTATCTGGTAATTATAAACCTAAGAAAAGCCATTGATTTATTTGAATCAAAGAACCAGAATCAAGC
>JAPYPM010000263.1 GCA_029937635.1 Nitrospinaceae bacterium | reverse complement strand
ATGCAGTAAAGTTTTGGCAGCAACCAACAAACCACCCAATCCATATTGAATATAGTCTAAAATTGGATGGACTTCCCCCTTATATGAAGAAACTGGAATTTCTTGGATTTTAAAACCTCTAATTTGGAATTGAATTAAAACTTCGGTATCAAATTGCCTCCCATTAGAATTAAATGTATATGGTATTTCTGCCAACGCTTTAACCCTGTAAACCCGGAAACCTGAATGAAACTCAGAAAACTTCATCCCCAAAATTAAGTTCTGAAAAAATGTAATTGTTTTTATCCCTAAATATTTATAAATCGGCATTTGGTTTTTAACACCACTATTTTTATTTAAAAAACGGGATCCCACCACAGCCTGGGAGTTTGTTTTCCTCAAAATGTCCACTAATTCCTCAAATTGATGCGGAGCGTATTGCCCGCTTCCAGATAACAAGAGTACAAAGTCAAAACTATGTTTTATTGCATAATAAAAAGCTAATTTTTGATTTCCACCATAACCAAGGTTTTGTAAATTAAAGAGTATTTTTACATTTAGTGAGCGGGTATTGTTAATGCTATCATCTGCTGCTTTTGTGATCGTCTCTCCTGAACTATTAATCAATATGAGAATTTCATGTCGCCAGTTTGCAACCGATTTTGGAATTTTTTTCAACATATCTAAAACTAATTTTTCGTTTACATTGACCGTGTAAAGGCAAATAAGGATTTTTTCTTTCATCATGATTTCCTAATCAAAAATATGTTTAGCCTTTAAATAGGAGTACCGATCTAATCTAAAAATAAATTAAAAAACAGTATTAATCAAAAGGTTTTGTAATAACACAAACTAAAGATACTACATTAAAAGCAACCGTTTACGGAAAATTAAAAACTATATTAACACGCTGAAAAAAGGTATAGTGGCCGAGGTTGTTTGTATTTCAATCCCAAAATATGAGAAACTTGGAGATTGTGAGAAGTATCTTTTCGCATCCTAAAGTAAATTAGAGGTTTGAAAGTTTAAATAATTTGTATCCCCCCCTTAACTATTGAACGGTTATTTTTTCGATGTCTAAAATTCTGTTGATAAATCCTTCCTACCAACCTAGCTACGGCCAATCAAAGGCATCCATTGTCAATCCTTTTTTCCCTACGTTGGGGCTAGCTACTATTGCTGCTGTTGCCAGGCAAAGAGGACATCAGGTCGAGATAATGGATCTGTGCTCCAAAAAATATGACTATCGCATGATCCAAAATAAATTATTAGCGTATAAACCCGACGTCTTGGGAATTACCGCAACAACACCTTTTATGAATCAATTACGAGATATTAGTGTTCTGGCTAAATCAGTATCTTCTGATATTTTGACCGTAGGTGGTGGCGCCCACCCCTCAGCACTCCCTATAGAGACGCTTAAGGAGTCCATGCTTGATGTCGTATGTTTCGGTGAAGCTGACTACACCTTTGCAGACTTATGTGAAACAGCAGATATTGGAGAGGTCCCTGGAATTTATTATAGGTCAGATGAAAAAATTGTTGCTACTGTGGAGCGGCCTTTAATAGAAAACCTCGATGATTTACCATTGCCCGCTTGGGACCTTTATGATATTGAAGCTTATAAAAAAACCTCCTATCTCATTGCAAAATACCCCCCAGTGACATCTGCTGAATTTTCAAGAGGTTGCGTTTTTAAATGTGATTTTTGCGCCAGTAAAATAACCATGGCCTTAGGTTATCGCAAGAAATCCCCCGAACGTTGCGCAGAAGAAGTAAAGAGAATGCACTCACTTGGTTTTCGCGAATTCTGGTTGACGGATGATATTTTCACATCGGATCAAGACTGGGCAACTGAAGTGAGTGATAGTATAGCCAAATTAGAAGTGGATATGGCTTGGACTTGCAGTAATGGGATTCGAGTCGAGAGTGCTAACGATAAATTATTTTCTTCAATGAAAAAAGCCGGATGTTATCGTGTAACTTTTGGTTTTGAAAGTGGTAACGATGAGGTCTTAAAAAAGTTCGGGAAAGGGGGAAGAGCCACCATTGAACAAGGTCGGACAGCAATTGAAAAGGCAAATAAATCGGGAATGGATACTTTTGCTTCATTTTTATTGGGACTGTCCTGTGACACAGAAAAAACCATGAATGACACTATAGAGTTTGCTCGCTCGCTTCCCTTTCATTATGGAAAATTTGGAATAGCTATAGCCTTCCCAGGAACCCCAATGTTTAGCGATTATGCAAAAAAAGGTCTTATTAAATCCTATGATTGGGATGAATATTTTGTGTACACCGATAAACAGCTATTTATTCATGAACACCTTTCCTACGAGACTATTCATAGCTACATGGACGTGTCTTACAGAAAAGTTATATCATTGAACCCGCGTTTTATTTTCAGACGTTTGTTTTCTGGAATTAAAGCTATATTCACTAGTTCATTTAAAAGGGAATTATTTTTAGATTTAATAATGGGTCTTAAGTTTTTGACGAACCCCTCAATGTGTACAAAAGGCGAAGTAGATTATTTTGCAAAAGACAAATGGCCACAACATGACTTCAAAACATTACCTCTCCAAGAAGCTTCTTATCAAACGGTAGGGAAGACCGAAAAAAATTTAAGCGATTTCGAGTTAGTCTCATCCAGTTGAAAAATCAACATTTAAATTAAATATGCTTGGTAAATAATTAATTATTATAACAGTCATTTTTTAGCCTAACGTTCTACCACTTCTTTTTATTAATTTAGCACCCAAATAAAAAATACTGCACCAATGAATGTATGGAATATAACGATAGTAACCCTAAGCCTGAGTGTGTCATTTGTGGGCAAAAAACAACAGTTTCTATTTTAGAAAATATCCCAAAAAACGGGAAATCTTATAATATATCTGAGTGCGTTGAATGCGAAATTGCAATGACGCATCCATTACCCTCTGACGAAGAACTAGCTAGGCTTTACTCCTGCGGAAACTACAGAACAGACGAAGGAAAACGATTTGGTTTCTTTATCGAATCTCTAATTTATTTGGGACGTATCCGCAAGCGATTTAGAATCAATCGGTTCATTAAACCAGGAAAAATTCTTGATATTGGATGCGGGCGAGGACTATTTTTGAAAGTAATGCGTAGTGGTGGGTGGGAAACAATTGGAACTGAATTTAATGAACAAACTGCTTCCTACGCTATGAAAACCTATGGCTTAAAAATTTTCCCGGGGGAGATAACACAACATAAACTGCCAAGTGAAAGCTTGGATGTTATAAACATCAATCAGGTATTAGAACATCTGAAAAGCCCCTATGAAATCATCGAGGAAAGCCAGAGGCTTTTAAAGAAAAATGGCGTTTTGATTATTTCAGTACCAGATCTTCGAAGTCCGCAGTTTGCCATAGGTAAGGAAAACTGGTTTCTTTTGGATCTACCCC
>JAPYPM010000262.1 GCA_029937635.1 Nitrospinaceae bacterium | reverse complement strand
GCAAAAATTAGGCTAGAAAACCCAAGTGACCCAAAAGAATTTTCCAAAACAATAAAAAAGTTTTGCCGTAAAAGGCTGCAATCATTTAAAGTTCCTGTAAAAATTGAATTCGTTGAACTAAAACAATACAGCGCAAGATTTAAAAAAATAAAGCTTCAAGGATAGATTGAATGAACACAAAAACCTTAAAAAGAGCCGTCATAAAAACCCTTTGGCCTCTTTTATACCATACCAAAATCCACTTCATTTCACGTTTGGTTTATTCTGGAATCGGAAGCATTTTAATGTTTCATAGGGTCTGCCCAGCTGACGCAAGAATAAGAATCCAAGGGAATTCAGGAATGGAAGTAACACCTAACTATCTTGAAAATTTAATTCAATATCTTATAAGGCTAAAATACGAGATTATTTCATTGGAAAAGGTTCATGAGCGCTTACGAACAGGGTGCAGAGGGGGGAAGTTTATAGCATTCACTTTCGATGATGGTTACGCCGACAATTTCATCCACGCCTATCCCATTTTAAAAAAATATAACATTCCTTTTACTATATACGTAGCAACAAACTATCCAGATGGTCAACTAACCCCCTGGTGGTATCCATTAGAAGAGTTAATTCTAAAAAATGAATGCCTAGAATTCAAGGAAGATGGGGAAAACCAGAAATTTAATTGTAAAAGTCTTCCAGAAAAAGAAATTACCTTCCATAGATTACGGACATTGCTAATGGGGGGGGCTAACGCGGATCTTTTATCTAGAGTTCAAAAATTTTTCAACTTTTACAATGTTGATTTATTCGAAGCCACTAAAGGGTATATGTTAAGTTGGGAACAAATAAAGACTCTGAATAAAGAAAAACTAGTTACTTTTGGCGCTCACACAGTAAACCATCTTGCTTTAAATAGGTTGTCAGAAAAAGATGCTACAGACGAAATACTTAAATCTAAACATCGGCTTGAATCGAAATTAAAAGATGAGATCAACCACTTTTCTTATCCTTTCGGCTCATCACAAGAAGTTAATGAAAGAGAGTTCTCAATTGCCAGACAATGTGGGTTTAAAACATCAACAACAGCTCGATGGGGAAATATTTTCAAAAAACACAAAAATCATCAAGAATGTTTACCTAGAATTCATGTGAGCGAAAAAAGAGACCTATACGATATTAACTTTATTAGCTTATCCATCAATGGGATAATCCCATGTATGGTCAATAAATTTAAACGCGTTGTTACAATCTAACAAAGCACATGGCCATAAACTAACTCATGCCAAAGTTTAAGGAAATTCAAATTGGAGATTCTGCTTCAATTGAAAGAGTGATATGCCTAAAAGATATTGAAACCTTTTCAAATTTAACCGGTGATAAAAATCCTTTGCATGTTGATCAGAGTTTTGCCGAAAAATCAAAATTTGGATCGCGCGTTGCACATGGAATGTTAACCTCTTCATTTACTTCCACACTAATTGGAGTGACCCTACCTGGAGAGGGCTCTATAATAACCAATATTAGCTTAGACTTTAGAAAACCTGTATTTATTAATGACTCACTTCGTACAACCATTGAGGTCACAAAAAAGATAGATCTTTCGAAGCAAGTTCATTTTAAAATTAAGATCTGTAATCAACATTCAGAGGTGGTAATAAGTGGGGGCGTGAAAGCTATTTGCCGTGAATGAAACCTTTCTTCTTACTTATTTACCGGCATCAGGTTTCCTCTCAATAAATAGAATGCGGCTGGAATATCGTATAAATTTAATTGCGCCAGAGGCAAATTAGTCTTTAATTTTCTACACCTTAGTCTTGGTCTAGCTTCTTTTATTCTTCTTCTAAAACATTGAAGCGACTGCATCGATCTGATAGACTCATAACTTGATTTTTTACTTAAAGTTGATGATTTTATGCGTGTACAATCATTTTTTTAAGTGAACTATAGGATAGAGACATAAACCTAGAGAGCCTTAATATGATCAAAAATATCCTACTTATAGATGTAGAGTACGATCGAGCTAAAAATAGCAGAAGCCAACTGCAAACTCGATGGAGCCACCACCCTATAGGCTTGATGTATATTGCCACAGCCGTAGAAAAAGTTTTTAAAGATATAAAATTTGAAATTCTCCACACCGTAACCTGCTCAAACGCAAAAGAATCTATTAAATCACTGTTGGCTGACTTTAAGCCTGACCTAGTTGGCCTTCGTTCGCTTAATATTTTTCAAGGTCAATTTCATGAAATCGCTGAACTGATTAGAAATGAAGCCCCCGGCACCTTCATCATTGGTGGCGGTCCCTACCCTTCTTCATCTTACAAAAGAATAGTGGAGGATCGAGTTGTCGACCTAGCAGTTATAGGTGAGGGAGAAAGAACGTTTGTAGATCTTGTTTCATGGCTTCGAAATCATGATGACCTGCCAGAAGACATTGGCGGAACAGCTATTTTGAAAAATGAGCAATGCAAAGTAAATGAAACTCGTCAAATTATTGAAAATTTGGATGAATTACCAATTCCTAATTATGATCTTATCAAGATAAACGACTATGAAGGAATTTCAAATTTAGCATTTCAAGAAGCTGATAAAAGTGCTTTTATGGAAACATCGAGAGGTTGCACCTATAAGTGTTACTACTGCCATGCAGCACTAAGTAAAACTGTGAGGCGCCGTTCACCCTATTTGGTTCTTGAGGAATTAGCACTGCATTACAATAAACGAGGTATAAGAGATTTTGTTTTTGTCGATGATATTTTTAATGTTCCAAAAGCTACAGCTAAAGAGATTCTTCGGATGATCATTAAGCGATTCCCTGGAATCCGTCTTAATTTTTCAAATGGTTTAAGAGCCGATGAACTTGACGATGAGATTCTGGACCTTTTGGAAGAAGCTGGGACAGTTCATATGGCCTTGGCCGTTGAAACAGCTATTCCAAGACTCCAAAAATTAATCGTCAAAAATCTTAGGATTGAAAAAGCAAAGAAGATGATTGACAAGGCATCTCGTCGGTTCATTGTATGCACCTTCTTTATGGTGGGGTTTCCTACAGAAACAATTGAAGAAGCTAAGGAAACAGTAAATTTTGCTCGGGCCTTAACACATCTATCTCAGCCTGTTCTAAATATTGTTCGTATTTATCCAGGAACCCCTCTTTTTGATGCATTAGACCCGACTCCAGAACAAGCAAAGTTAATAGATGAGCAAGCGTCAGCAAATCCTACTGTTAAGGCAACTGATAATCCCAGTTTTTATGGCGATTTTTTTTCAAGAGAAAAAGTACCCATGGTCGGCAAAGATATTACAGCCATAAGATTACAGTGGATGCGCCATGTCTTACTTAACAAAGAAAGAATTCGTAATAGCTACAATGTCCAGAGAAAGTTTTTTAACGAAGAACAAATTATTCACTTTAATAAGAATTTTTTTGATAACCC
>JAPYPM010000261.1 GCA_029937635.1 Nitrospinaceae bacterium | reverse complement strand
GGATATATGCATTTAGCTTCTGCGTTGGGTACGCCAGTCATTGCTCTTTTTGGAGTTGTTTCTCCAAATATATGGAAACCTTTGGGCAAAAGAGATCAGGTGATTTATAAAAATATTGAATGCAGTCCTTGTTACAAGCATACACGCAAAAAAGAATGTTATAAAGGTGATGCCGAATGCAAGCGAGTAATTGAAGTAGAAGATGTATTTGATGCGATAATAAAAATTTTATAATTTTGGCTACTTCAGTGTAGGTGAGGGTTTTATCCAGACTCTGCAGGAATAATCAATTCTATGCAATAAAACCTTTTGGGGATTTTGACTGAGATATTTTTCCGTAGCCTCTTGAGAACCTTGGAAATGCCCATAGTCATCAATTATAATTACTCCTTGTGAAGTTGTCTTTGGGTAAAGATGAAATAGTTCGTGGTAAGTTGACTCATATAGATCTGTGTCTAAACGTAGCAAGGCAATTTTTTTTGGAACTGTGTTTGGGATTGTGTCTTGAACCATTCCTTTCACAAAGATTATATTTTCTTTGGGATAGCCTGTAGAAAATATGTTCTTTTTAACCTCATCCAGAGAAACTGATAGAAATTCTTTTTCTTTTTTCCATAGAAGTCGGTAGGGCACTCCATGTATATCAATATCTTTGTCGGTAGGTTCAGGCATTCCTTCGTAAGTATCATAGAGGTATATTTTTCTATGTGTTTGTTGACTTTTAATTAGAGTTAGAGCAGCTAGCATAGCGCTACCACCTCTCCAAACACCACACTCAACAATATCACCAAGTATGTCTCCTTTGGTGATATATTGAATCGCTTTATAAAGAGAATAGCATCTCTCCATAGAGGTTAAGGTGTACTTCGATTTTCTTGTGCCAACTTTAGAATAAAGATTTTGAAATTCTTTATCTTTTTCAAGGTCGGACCTGTTTAAATAACGATCAGCATATTTTCTTAGACGTCCGTCCCAACGGCGAATAAAATTTTTAAACAAAACTATCTCTTAGGTTAAGGATGAATTAAAGTTATGGTGTGTAATAACCATTTGCCTTGCAAAGGTGACAAATAGTTTCAAGGTCATTAGGTTGGTCTAAAAGTTCTTTTCGAGCTGCAATGTATTTCTCTCCATTCCATATGTTTTTGAAATCCGTTTCAAATGCATTGCCCATCGCATATTTGCTTTCAGTTGCTACGCACCCACAAGGAAAGACATCACCATTCCAGTTAATAAATGTTTCCATCCATGGTCTTTTACAAAATTTAATGGGATTTTTTTGTTTCTTTTGTTCCAAATCATAAGGATTGAAGTCTGCATTTTCGGGAATCCATTCAGAGTCATTTTTAATGTTGTCTTCGACCTTTCCAAGAATATCATCTTTGAGATTAGTTCTCATAATGCTGAAAGTTATATCAACGCCAATTTCTTTTGCACGATCTCGAGCCATGTCCATTTGATGCTCATTTTGCTTCATTACCAAAAAATTCCAGACAATATTCAGGTTCGAATTATGTCGTTTTTTTGCCTCCATGAGACGCTCCATATTAGTGAAAACCTTTTTAATATCTCCCCCCACACGGTATTTCTCGTAAACATCTTGGGTTGCTCCATCTACAGAGACAATAAGCTTGTCTAATCCTGATGTCGCTAGCCCTTCAACTTGTTCGTCACTTAGATTGCCGAGATGGACACTAGTTATAGTTCGTACTTTATGCCTGATTGCAGTGTGGCGGATCATGTCTACTAAGGATTTATGTAGAAGAGGTTCTCCCCAGCTATAAAGATTTATAGACTGGAGGTGTTTTGCTAAACGATCAATTATTGTTTTAAATTGTTCTAGCTTAATTGATCCGCGTTCTATTGTTTTGTCACGGAGTCCTGTGGGACATAAAGGACATTTAAGGTCACAAAGATTGGTTGGGTCAAGGGCAAGCATTTTGGGCATGGAGAAAAGCTTAGAAACCCCAAAGCGGTAGCTGAGTTTGATGAGAATCCGATTGATACGATGGTGCAAGTTAAACATAGAAAAGTATATTATTTAAATTTCTTTAAGATTAGAAAAAGCCAGAAGATCTAAAAAAAAGGGGATTACCTAACAAGTAAACATCGACGTCACAGAATGACATCGTGTTCTAATGTGATATCCAATATTCGAGTTATAGTCTAGTAATATTCTAGAGAAAAAAAAGGTATAATTAAATATAAAACGAATAAACCTTTTATTCAGTCAAATCGAGCAATAGACTTAGGTTAATCTTGTGGATCAATTATAACATTAAAAATACTTGGGTTTGTGATCAAAGTCTATATTATAACGGTTAAATTTTTAGTGGTAAGTATCTCTGAACAGACCTTTTTTGTGAATCATAGAATAAAGAATCAATATGAGAGCTTAGCTCTTTTCAGCAGGTATCATTTGTAGGGCTTGGGAATATACTTCATCTGAAGAAAAATCTAAGCATATGCGATTGTTACATGAAGTTAACTCATATTCCCTAATATTAGGAAACTAAATTGAAATTTAAAAACCCATACTCCAAAGTAGACCAAACAAAAGAAACCAACTCAAACAATCTAAAGATCCCTGATAACTCCTATATTTTAGACTACCTAGAAAAGCACCCAGATCATTATGTTCTAATCTTAGGCTCAGGTAATTCTAAAAAAATAAGCCAAAGAGTAATAAATCTTGATCTAATGAAATCCGAACCTGTGGATGTAATCGCGTCTGGCTTGTTTCTTCCATTTAAACCCTCTACTTTTGATGCAGTGTTTTGCCATGATGTATTAGAACATGTAACGCAGCCATTTGAAGTAGCATTAGAAATATTAAGGGTTACAAAAAAAAATGGCTATATAGAGTGCTCTACCCCATTTGTTTTTCCTTATCATGATGTCCCAGACCACTACTTTAATTTTTCCACTAGCGGAATTCAACAGCTCTTTCTAGGCACTAAATTGATAGATGTTGGCGTTAAAATGGGTCCTTGGCATGCAATGAACAACATTGTCGGTATTTACAAAAAAATGTTAAAACGCGTCTACAAGGATCCAATCACTCCTTGGAATGAAAAGATAAGAGTATTTATAATTTATCGACTTTTATCCTGGGGTATGAAGTTTGATCATAGAACGATCGTCTTAACCAAAGATGAGGAAAACGTATTAGCAAGTGGTGTTTATATAAAAACTCGAAAAATTTAACCAAACCAGAATATGTTTATTGAGATAGATCAAAATATCTTTAAGAATTGTTCATTTGATTAACAACATCCTGCTGTTCCATCCCTTCAATTATTTGTGCCAATTGGAAGAAAAAATAGAACTTTAGAAAGGGGAAAGTAAAAATGATTCTTGATTTAATGGAATATGAACATAGTGATATTCAATCAGATATTTGTATTATAGGAGGTGGCGCTGCAGGAATCTCGAT
>JAPYPM010000260.1 GCA_029937635.1 Nitrospinaceae bacterium | reverse complement strand
AGTGAAAAAGAAAGTTATTGCATTACTCCTCGCGTATAATGCAGAAAAAACCCTTGAAAAATTTTGCAAAACGTTCCCCCGCAGTTTGGTGGATGAAATAATTGTATTTGATGATGCTTCTTCTGATCAGACTGTAGATGTCGCGAAGCGACTAAGACTCAGAGTCTATAGAAATAAGTGTAATTTGGGTTATGGGGGAAATTTAAAAAGAGCTCTTTCAATTTGCCTTGAGGAAGGGGCCGATATTATCGTTGATATTCATCCCGATGGTGAATACGGAACCAATGTCCTTCCTTCAGCAATTTCTAAGATGAAAGATGGTGCAGACCTTGTTCTAGGAAATAGGTTTCGATCGACAAAAGGTACTCTGCAAAGTGGAATGTTTATTTGGAAGTACGTTGTGATTAAATTTTTAAATTACTTATGTGCAGTTGTGTTGAAAACTAGTGGAATTGATTTCCACACGGGGTTTCGAGTTTACTCCCGAAGACTTCTTAAAACGGCAAACTATATCGATAACAATAGCGGATTTTTATTTTCATTTGAGATTATTGTTCAGTGCATATACCACCACTTGCGCCTGGAGCATGTACCAGTTGAAACCCACTATAGTGGTAGCAAGAGAGGTGCTTCTTTAAAGTTTTGTGTTATTTATGTCCTTCAAACACTCGGGGTTTTAGCGCACATTGTTCTAAATAAATTTGGTGTGCAAACTAAGCGTATTTCTCGCCTGATAGTTGGTTATCCTGAGAGTTTATAATTCTTTGGTGTCGTAAATAACTGTTCTCTTCGAACTTAGTCTGAAATAAAATTTAATTTTTTTTGTATTCTTTCTGGCACTACTAATTTGGTATTTTGGTATTAATGTAAAACTTTACCTGAAATGAAAAAAACTGCCTATTTACAAGATATGGTTAATCTCTTTATTGAGTCCTCTCTAACAGAGGCCAATGTCTTTTATGATACAGAAAGCATCAAGCTATGGCTCAGTGAAAAAGGGAAGGCCAATAACCATGCCGTGACTAGAGAAAATTTGGACCAATTAAAAGGCTGGGAATATAAACAAGAGAATACTATTCTTCGGCATGCATCAGGCCGTTTTTTTTGCGTTCTTCCTATTGCGGTGACAACAAATTGGGGAAATGTTGAAGCTTGGACGCAGCCAATAATGGATCAACCTGAAATAGGAATATTGGGTATCATCACAAAAGAAATTAACGGGACCTTATATTTTTTAATGCAAGCAAAATGCGAACCTGGGAATATTAACATTTGTCAGCTCTCGCCAACTCTTCAGGCAACAAAAAGTAATTACACTCAAGTTCACAGAGGGTTATCCCCTAGGTATCTTGAGTATTTTCTCGACAATGATACATACCCAGTTTTGTTAGACCAGTTTCAATCCGAACATGGAGCGCGTTTTCTTAAAAAAAGAAATAGAAATAAAATAATCTATGTTGATGATGATGTGTTGGTGGATGAAAATTTTCGTTGGTTAACTCTTGGCCAAATAAAAAAATTATCACAAGTTGATAACCTGGTAAACATGGATACGAGAACTGTCATTTCGGCGATCCCGTTTGCTGATCTTGAGGAATATAAGCCTAACGAGCGTATCGTTTTTTTTCTTGAAACAATAGAAGACCAATTTAAAAGGAAGCTGTTCAAATCGGCAGCTGGAGTCGACAAACCATTAAATTCTCTTAGTCAGGTCAAGGCATGGCTCACAAAACTCAAATTTAAGTACGAACTGGAAGTTAAATGTGTGCCTCTTTCTGATTTAAACGATTGGCAGGTACTACCCAGTTGTGTAGAACATGTTGAGGGACGACATTTTAAGATTATAGGAGTAAATGTGAATTTTAATGACCGGGAAGTTAAAAGCTGGTCTCAACCTCTGGTAGAACCACGATCTGTTGGTTTGTGCGCCTTTCTTATAAAAGAATTTAACGGTGTTTATCATTTTCTAGTTCAGGGAAAACTTGAATGCGGAAATTTTGATATAGTTGAACTAGCTCCCACAGTTCAATGTGTGCCCGATGAAAATCGCTTAACAGGAAACAAGCGAGATGCGTTCATTGACTATATTGTGAATGCCGATCAGTCCCAAATACGTTATGACGTTGTGCACTCTGAAGAAGGGGGTCGTTTTTATCACTGCCAGAATAGATATATTGTTGTAGAAGTTGACTCAAATATAGACATTCCAGAAAATGAAAATTTTACTTGGGTATCATTTCGGCAGTTAACGCTTTTTCTCCAATTTAGTAATACTGTTAATATTCATGCGCGTAGCATCATCGCGATGTTATCGTTCAGTTAATATCATAAATTTCTGACTAAATACTACCGAGCTTTAAAGAGCTCAGAGTGCTATTGATTAGATTAAACTAGCAATAAGCTAACAGTTGTAATTTTTTAATATTTTTGGTGGTGTTCATGGTTCGCATTGGAATACTGGGTTGCGCGAATGTGGCACAGCGGCATATCATTCCCAATGTGCTCGTATTACCCGAATACTCTTTAACAGCAATTGCGAGTCGCAATAAAGCTAAATCCACACATCTTGCCAATTTATACAATTGCCGCAAAGAAGACAGTTATGAAAGCTTAATTTCTCGACCAGATATAGACGCAATATATATACCTTTACCCGTCGGATTGCATCATTTTTGGGCTAAGAAGGCGCTTGACTTTGGGAAACACGTTTTGGTTGAAAAGTCATTTACTCATGATCTTGATATTGCGTGTGAACTGGTAGAGCTAGCCACCCAAAAAAATCTTGTTGTAATGGAAAACTTCATGTTTCTTTACCACTCTCAACAGATTTACGTTAAGGGCGAAATAGATAGCGGGTTGATTGGAGACGTGCGTTGTTTTCGCAGTTCATTTGGTTTTCCGCCTCTGTCAAGAGACAACATTCGATACAAAAAGGAACTTGGTGGCGGTTCTTTGCTAGATGCAGGAGCATACCCAATTCGAGCATCTCAAATGTTCCTTGGAGGAAGTATGAGCGTTTCTGCGGCCAGCTTATTTGTAGACCCAAAGCTTGATGTCGATATCTTTGGTGGTGCTTTTTTAACTAACAATGCTGGTCTGTTTTCCGAGATTGCTTTTGGTTTCGATAATTTCTATCAGTGTAATTATGAGATATGGGGTAGTCTTGGCAAAATAACTGTAAGTCGAGCTTTCACCGCGGGGCCAGACTTTTTGCCACAAGTAACTGTAGAGCATCAAGGTAAAGAGCACAAAGCTCAACTGCCGACTGACAACCACGCAAAAAATATGCTAAGAGAGTTCTCGTATGCAATTAAAAACCAAGAGAAACGAATTAGGTTTTATGAGGAAATTATAGATCAGGCAAAAATCATTCACGATGTTCATGTAAAAGCAAAAAAAGTTACTGAGGGCATACACGCTGGGTTTAATTAATGGGTCTAGGAG
>JAPYPM010000259.1 GCA_029937635.1 Nitrospinaceae bacterium | reverse complement strand
TATTTACAAATGCTGGAACAATAAATGCTCTATTTCCATTACTGACCGCCAAAGCAACAGTGGACATTAGGAGCGCACTTGTAAGGTTATCAGCTAATGGAGATAAAAAGAATGTAATGATCCCGGTTGCCCAAAACAATTTTTTAAAACCATACCCTCTATTTAGCAACCAACAACGAAGACTTTTAAAAACATTTCTTTCATCGAGTGTATTAATGTAGGTCATCGCTACTAATAGAAAAAAGAAAAGCTCTCCAATCTCTGCGATCAACTCTTTAATATAGTCATGAGCATGGCCACCACCGCCATGACTTGCTTCATAAATCCCAATCAGTGCCCACATTAGGCACCCAATTAAAACAACTGGTTTTGATTTACGCATGTGTATTTTTTCTTCGAAAATTACCAGAGTGTAGGCTAGAAGAAAACTAATCAAGGCAAGATAACCGACCCAGGTATTAGCGAGATTTCCCATTATTCAGTGTCCTTTCAATAATTAACCGAAACATTTTTTTATATTGGCTAATGAGGATTACCCCATTATAGAAATATTTTTTATTGGAAATTAAATATTATAAGTTTTTTCAAAGGTTAAATGAGGTGGTATTTTAAACTGCTACACAGGCAAAGAAAAGCAATATGTTAGCAAATTAAAAGTTTTAAAACTTCAGATTATTCAAATATTTTGGGACCTTGAAAAGGCTGGCAATTATAAACGAAAGAACGGTTGAAAAATATTTTTAAGTAGTTGATTTTTTAAAAACAACTAGTTACGTGCTCGTTTCTTTTGTATGAATAGAGTTGACTGGGGTTTAATTTATGCTAA
Source organism: Nitrospinaceae bacterium (assembly GCA_029937635.1). Taxonomy (GTDB): domain Bacteria; phylum Nitrospinota; class Nitrospinia; order Nitrospinales; family VA-1; genus Nitromaritima. Next base: position 2,630 of record JAPYPM010000259.1, on the reverse strand, counting down.
AATCTGTACCGCTCAGGTAGGACTCCACTAACTAATTGATTTTAAGTTCCTTTGTCAGCCGCCCAATATCTTTCCCAGGGAAAAGAGTATATAGATGCCGCAATTTGTGGCTATTTGCCGAACGAGAATACTTTTCCAGCAAGTATCCATAAGTCAATGCTTTATAGTATTTTGGCTGGAGGAAAAAGATTACGCCCAGTCCTTTTAATTGCGGCTGCGGAAGCTGTTGGTGGAAACCGGCAGGATATCTTACCTTTTGCTGTTGCGACCGAATACATACACACTTATACACTGATTCATGATGACCTCCCTGCGCTTGATGATGATGACTTAAGGAGAGGGAAGCCGACGAACCACAAAGTATTTGGTGAAGCTATTGCTGTCTTGGCTGGGGATGCGTTGCTTACCCAGGCATTTTATCTAATGACGGACTCCAGTTTAATGAGTTCTATCCCGCCGGAAAAGATTTTGCAGGCAGCTCATGACATGACTGATGCAATTGGAACATCTGGGATGATAGGTGGTCAAGTTGTTGATATTGAATCGGAAGGGAAACCGATAAGTTCAGAAACGTTGGAGTATATCCATGTTCACAAAACAGGTTGCCTTATAAAGGCATGTATCAGGGCTGGAGCTATTTTGAGTCAATCCAAGTTAGACCAATTGGAAGCCTTATCTAATTACGGTGGACAAATAGGTTTGGCATTCCAGATTGTAGATGATATCCTCGATATCACTGCGGACCAAAGTCAGCTCGGAAAAGATATTGGTAGTGATGTGGATAAAAAAAAAGCTACCTATCCGGCTCTTTACGGACTGGATAAATCTAAGAAGAAAGCAGATGAGTTAGTAGAGGAAGGTATTGCTTGTTTGGAAATTTTTGGTGAGAAAGCCGACCCATTAAGAGACATAGGACTTTTTTTTACCCAACGAACATTTTAGAAAAATATCATTTAGCCAACCTACAGTAAAAAAATTAGTTTTACTAAAATTTAAAATAATATAGTCAGATATGCGAGATAGCCCTATTTTTAAAAATATAAAATATAACTTGGTATCAATATGAGTCAGTTCTTGAAGGATATTGATAGTCCCATCGATGTAAAGAGATTAAGAAGGGAAGATCTGCCTAAACTTGCCGAGGAAATCAGAGAAGCACTACTACAAGGTATCTCCAAAACTGGAGGTCACTTGGGATCAAACATGGGTGTCGTGGAATTGACTTTAGCTATGCATTACGTTTTTGATAGTCCAGTAGATAAGTTTGTCTGGGATGTCGGTCACCAATCGTATGTACACAAACTTTTGACCGGGCGAAAAGATCGATTCGATAGTCTTCGACAATATAAAGGGCTCTGTGGATTTTCCAAGAGAGAGGAAAGCGAGCACGACCATTGGAATGTTGGTCATGGAGGAACTTCAATAACTGCAGCGCTTGCTTTTGCTATCGCTAGAGACCTTAAAAAGGAAAAAAATAAAGTTCTGGCTGTGATAGGAGATGGTTCTTTTACAGCAGGTATGGCATTTGAAGGCTTAAACCATACGGGTCATCTTAAGCCAGATATGATTGTGATTCTCAATGATAACGAAATGTCAATTTCCAATAATGTGGGTGGGCTGTCGGCGCATCTAAGCCAAATAATGACTGGCCAAGTTATGACAAAATTCAAAAAGGAAGTTGATCAAATACTTCTTTCTATTCCTGGAATAGGTAAAGAGGTTTCTGATTATGCGCATCGCCTTGATGATATTTTGACAGGAATGTTTATTCCTGGACGTTTGTTTGAAGACCTTGGGTTTCGTTATATGGGTCCAGTAGATGGTCATAATACAGACTTGTTGATAGATACTCTGGCGGCTGCCGGCGAATTGAAAGGTCCTACTTTAATTCATGTGATTACACGCAAAGGAAAAGGATACGAGATAGCTGAAGAGAAGGCTGATGTGTGGCACGGCGCGAAACCTTTTGATATCGCTACGGGTGAATTTAAAAAAGGTAAGGACGCACCTCCCGCATATACCAAAGTATTTGCTGAAACTTTGATTGAGTTGGCAAAAGAAGATGAAAAAATTATAGGTATTACAGCAGCCATGCCAGACGGCACCGGAATTAGCAAATTTGGTAAGGTTTTCCCCGACCGCACTTTTGATGTTGGGATGGCAGAACAGCATGGAGTAGGGTATGGAGGTGCTTTGTCTCTTGAAGGGTTTCGCCCAGTTATTGCAATTTATTCGACTTTCATGCAAAGAGCTTATGACCAAGTCGTTCATGATATTGTGGGGATGAACCTTTCCGTTACTTTTGCGATGGATAGAGCCGGAATTGTTGGAGAAGATGGGGCAACCCATCAGGGACTGTTCGATATTGCTTTCATGCGTACTCTACCTAATATGGTGATCATGGCACCAAAAGACGAAAATGAATTAAGGCATATGCTTAAAACTTCTATCTATCACTCTGGACCTTGTGCTTTAAGATATCCAAGAGGTAATGGTCTTGGTGTTAAAATGGATGAGGACATTAAAGAAATCGAGATTGGCAAAGGTGAGGTGATAAAAGATGGGAAGGACTTAACTATAATTGCTTTTGGGGCAATGGTTGATCCATCAATGAAAACAGCAGCCATGCT
>JAPYPM010000008.1:10511-21072 GCA_029937635.1 Nitrospinaceae bacterium | reverse complement strand
CATCATGATCATATGGTATGCACTAAGTGTGGCAAAATTCTTGAATTCCATCATCCCTTGATAGAAAAATACCAAGACGAAGTTGCCGAACAAAATAACTTTAAAATTACTTCCCATAAATTAGATCTTTTTGGCCTCTGTGAAAACTGCAAATAAGAACCCAATCTAACTAATAGTAAGTATCAAAATAAGAAATGAATCCTTGGACTGTAATTACTTTGAAACTAAAACTATTGACTGTGCGCAACGAAACCCGACATAGTTGTATATTTCGTTCATTACCTGACCATATGTAGTAACTTTTGGAAAAACCTTATTTTTTGGGTGTAGCCATGTACGATTGGTAATACGTAACCCCCCTGCAGATGAATCAAAAGAGCCACCACGAACTACCTTATAATCGCCCTTCTCAACCCCAGTTGGGTTATTCTGCTTACCACGAGGATAAGCGGCATCATACCAATCGGATACCCATTCCCAAACATTTCCCATCATGTCGTAAACACCGAATTGGTTTGGTTTTGTTTTACCAACTTCATGGGATTTCTTACTCGAATTATCCTCAAACCAAGCATAATCACCATTCATCATATTTCCCCAAAAATATCTCGCATCTGCATGCCCCCTTGCTGCATACTCCCATTCTGCCTCAGTAGGTAGGCGGCAACCTTCGCTTTCCGCAAATTCCTGTGCGTCGTAAAAAGTAACTTGCTCCACCGGCCTATTAGGACCAATAAACTTTGAAGGATTAAAACCCATTACTTTTTCCCAACGAACCTGAACAACCTCATACTTGTCGAGATAAAAATCATCTACACAAACTTCGTGTTCTGGAGCCTCATCGACTTGCGCATAATTATTACCTAAAACAAAACAACCTCCTTTAATAAAAACCATACCTTCCGGTGCCAGGCTAGCTACGATTTTATCCTCTGGAGCTATTGGTATTAACTCAAATTTAAAACTCTCCTGATAATCATCAAGTGAAGCCAAATCGTCATGCTCATTAATAGATTTATTCGTCTCTTCAGATGAACAAGAGAAAACCAAAAAAAATAAAAAGAAAAATATGATATTTTTAAAATTATTCATTATTAAGAGAGATTTTGAAAAAGATGATACTAGCACTCAGAACTATTTACGCACAACCAAAATGTAATATTAAAATTATGCTTTAAACGGGATATATTCAAAGATAATAACATCAAAAAAAATTAAATATGATCGAGGTAACTCAGAAACGATTAAATTAGCTTTAAAAATATATATTTACGCCGATAAGTCTTAATATAAAGAATTGTCTTCACTATTTCAGGATAACAATGAGTTTTTTAAACCAAACAATTTTTAAATTCTACTATATATTTCTTTGGACATTCCTGCAAGTAACTCTATCTAGTTGCACTGCGATACAAAATAGCGTTAGCCCAATTAGTAATTCATTAACTAGCGCGATTGAGAATCAAACCAATAAAGCTTTCAGTAACGCTAAAATATTAGTATCAAACTTAGCCAACAAGTCATCTTTTAACACTGATTTAGAGTTTGCTCTCCAACAATATAAGCAAAGTAAATATGAAGTAGCAGAATTTTATCTAAAAAAATCCCTAATAAAGGTTCCTGATAATCCAACAGCAATCAAACTTTTACCTTGGGTCTATTTTTATCAACACCAGTATGGCAAAGCCTTAACATCGTTCAAGCGAACTAAAGCTTTCTACAAAAAAGATCCAAAACTATCAATTGGCATGGGTTGGTGCTACTTAGGATTAACCAATTACGAACGTGCAATAGAACAATTTGAATATGCAAAAAAACATAATGGAGATATTTATCAAATTTATAAAGGACAAGGATTTGCTCACCTAATATTAAAAAGAATGCCGCAAGCCAAAGAAAATTTTTCAAAAGTATATAATACGTCACAAATTAATGAGATTTTTAACCTGTGGTCTACCATTCAAGAAAACAAACCGGATAAGTTACTTGATATTCTCCCAACTAGAGCAGAATCATTATCGTTATTCACGCTTCCGATTGAATTTCCAAGATACCAGGGATTATTTTTGGGGTTACCAAAAGATATAGAGCCTGATATTAACGATGCATGGAACGCTTTTGAAAAAGGAAAGTTTAAAAAAGCTTTATATATTTTTAAAAATATATCAATTGGTTACCATTCACCAGATGCCGAAAATGGATTAGCTTGGAGTTATTTAAAAACTAAAGAAATTAAAGAAGCTTCAAAGCTGTTTAAAGGGATATTGCAAACCTGGCCTAATTTTATTGGGGCTATTCAAGGATTGGATGCGATTAAAAAAATTAAAAAAATACAGGCTCGTCATGCAGACTACTACTTTGAAGTAAATAAGTTAGGATTAGCTGAAAAAAAATATAAAGAGATGAAAAACAAATATCCTAACTGGGAATATCCACACATACAGTTAGGCAAGGTAAAATTAGCTCGCAATAATTTTTTACACGCCCGTGAATATTTCTTAGATGCACTAGACATCGCCCCAAAAAATCTGACAGCCAAAGAAGGAATTAGGGCGGTCAGAAAAGAAGTCGATTCGGAACTTTTTTTGGCCGATTTAGCCTTAGAGTCCGGAGACTACAAAAAGGCGGCATTACTTTATGCAGATTATATTAAAGAATATGAGCCAAACGCCTCATCTCTCATAAGTCTTAAAAATACATTTCACCAGATAAGGTTTATGGACAATCCATGGAAAGAATATTCTTCAAAACAAAAACCAGTCGCCCCGCCAATTACATTTTTCTCTCAGATGTTAGATAAACTTGGGCTAAGAGATACAGTTTTAAACAATGCTCGTCCGGTTATACCGTCCAGAGAAAATTCCTTAGCTCATGCATATAATGGTCTTGGTTGGAGTCAATATTACAAAAAAAAGTATTTAAAGGCTGCTACAAAATTTGAGATTGCTCGTAGCGAGCGTGAGTATTTTGTAGACTCCTCTAAAGGCTTAGGTCTCGCGCTTTACAATGCAGGTCAATTCAAAGAAGCCGCAAATGCACTTAAAATTGTCGTTAAACTTAACCCAGATCAATTGGACCTAGCTTATAAATTAGATACGAGCATACTAATGAGTTGGGATGCTACAAGTGCTCGAGAATATTTTTCAAAAAATCTTGTTAATTACCCCCTAAGATCCTCCTTGTATATGGGTCTTGGCTGGCTTATCTATAGAGATAGAGATTCGGATTTGGCTATTGAATATTTTCTCAAAGCAATATCGTTGGATCCAGACTTTGCTTTAACATCCGAGTTCAAAACTCTGCTAGCAAAAAAACGTTTTGGTTGGCAAGTATATAATAAGTTTGGCTGGGCTTATTATGAAAAGCATGATTATGAAAATGCAATCATAATGTTTCAAAATGCATTAAAAGAACAACCTAATAAATCAGAAACACGAAAAGGTATGGGATATACTTTAAATAAGATAGGGAAGCTATCCAAATCTGTTAAATATTTGAATCAAGCATTAGAGTTAAATAACGATCCAAACGTAGTCAAAGAAATTATCTCTGAGAGCAGTGCTATTTCACCCTACTCAGCAACCACAACGGTTCGAACCACACTAGGTAACATACTTATAAAGCAAGGCAAAACGCATGAGGCAATAGCACTTTTTAAAGACGCTCTAGAACTTAGGCCAAAACTAGCGGCCGCTCACGGTGGGCTAGGATGGGCACACCTTGCCTTAAATCAATTCACGCAATCTCGTACTGCATTTAAAACTGCTCTTAAAATTCAACCCCATAACTACTTGTCTTTTAAAGGATTGAGAGAAATTAAGCAGAGAATTGCAAACATTAAACTAAGCCAGAATTAATCACCTTGCTAACAAAACACCCGCTAACACACAACTCAGAAAATGGTTAGTTACTCTAAAGCTTTAAAACTCTAAAAATAATAGGTTGACACTTTTAAAACACAAGTTATAATTCATAATCCTTTGAAAAATATAGATTTAATGCTCATGTGTTTTTGGGGGGGTGAGAGTGGTTTTTTATAGTTATATGAAAAAACCCATGAAGTATTTTGCCTCTGTAAAAAAAACATAATGCAATTAAGAAAAGATAACCAATTAATTGCCCGTGGTTAAATAGTAGGTTGTTTTCAATGACTCCACGACCGAAGGGTCCGCCAAAGTAGAAGTATCACCTAATTCATCTGACTCATTGGCTGCAATTTTACGCAAAATTCTCCTCATAATTTTTCCAGAGCGCGTCTTAGGAAGGCCTGGCGCCCAATGAATAATATCAGGAGCTGCAATAGGGCCAATTTCTTTTCGAACAAACAATAATAGGTCTTTCTTCAACTCCTCGTTTGGCTCTACCCCTTCCATCAAAGTAACATAAGCATAAATACCCTGCCCTTTTATCTCGTGTGGAAATCCCACAACAGCAGCTTCGACGACTTTCTTGTGTAAGACTAAAGCCGATTCAACTTCAGCTGTACCTATACGATGACCTGAAACATTGATAACATCATCTACTCTTCCTGTTATCCAATAATAACCATCTTCGTCACGACGGCATCCATCACCCGTAAAATAGTAACCCGGGTATAATCTAAAGTAAGTTTCTTCAAAACGATCATGATCTCCATAAATAGTTCGCATTTGACTAGGCCAAGGTTCTTCTATAGCGAGTACACCTTCCACTCCGTTTCCCTCTAAAACTTTACCTGTTTCGGCTTCAATGATCACAGGTTTAACACCAAAAAAAGGGAAAGTCGCAGAACCAGGTTTTGTTGGAGTACAACCGGGCAATGGAGTTATAAGAATACCTCCAGTTTCAGTCTGCCACCAAGTATCAACAATAGGACAGCGACCTCTACCAATATTTTTGTGATACCATCGCCATGCTTCGGGATTAATAGGTTCACCAACAGATCCGAGTACTTTAAGGGTGGATAGATCATAATTACTAGGTACTTCTTCCCCATGAAACATCAAGGCCCTTATAGCTGTTGGTGCAGTGTAAAACTGGGTTACCTTGTGGCGGTCAATCACGTCCCAAAATCTACCCGCATCTGGGTATGTAGGAATACCTTCAAACATAATAGTCGTTGCACCATTTGCTAGAGGACCGTAAACAATATAAGAATGTCCTGTGACCCATCCTATATCGGCAGTACACCACCAGATATCACCATTATGGTAATCAAACGAATATTTATGTGTCAGTGAGGTAAAAACCATATAACCACCAACATTATGTTGCACACCTTTAGGTTTACCTGTCGAACCTGATGTATAGAGAATAAACAGTGGATCTTCTGAATCCATTTTTTCTGGTTCACAGATAGTTTCGGCTGCCTCCATTTCTTCATGCCACCAATAGTCGCGACCTGATATCATTTCTGTTGGAATTTTTGATCCTACACGCTCAACAACTATACAAGTTTTAACCTCCACTCCCTTTTTTGCCGCCAACTTAATAGCTTCATCGGCGTTAACTTTAACGGGTATAGCCTTTTTTCCTCGAAAGGATCCATCTGTAGTTATAAGGAAAGTGCAACTCGAATCAGTTATTCTATCCGCTAAGGCGGTTGAAGAAAACCCACCAAACACAATAGAGTGTATCGCACCGATTCTTGCACAAGCCAGCATTGCGATGGCTAACTCCGGAACCATAGGCATATAAATTGAGACGCGATCTCCTTTCCGTACACCACGTTTTTTAAGAACATTAGAAAAACGACATACCTCTGTATATAATTGATTGTAGGATAAAGTCCGATTTTCCCCCGGTTCATTACCTTCCCATAAAATTGCCGTCTGCTCCCCCCTTGTATCAAGATGGCGGTCAATACAATTAACAGTTATATTTGTTTTTCCGCCTTTAAACCACTCAATAGAAATACTTCCATTCCGGATATCATAGTTAAACTGGCGAACTGTCTCCCATTTATCAAACCAAATAAACTGCTCAGCTTCTTCTGCCCAAAATGCATCAGGATCCTCTAAAGATCGTTGATACTTTTTTTTATATTCATCCATCGTGCTAACTAAAGCATTAGAAGAAAATATTTCTGGGGGAATATAAATTTCACTCATTTAATAAAACTCCTGATCAAAACTTATTTACTAAAAAATTTCATCCACACCAATAGAGCGAACAGCTCTTGCCGCCTCTGTAAGAGTCCACAACCCATCAGGGTGAGTATATTCACCAGTACGCAAATTCAACACAAAGGTTCTCATGCGACCACTAACTTGCTGCGCAATCATAGAAAAACCTCCACCAGGTGAAAAGCAGTCGCTTATATGAATATCTTTCTCAAATTTATCTTTAAGATCGTAGGCTTCATTATAAAGAGTATCCATTTCCTCTCGAGTAGGTAATCGCCAGTCACCAAATCCCGCAATTTTTTTATCACAAAGGGTCCTAACGTAATCAACGCTGTCTTGGTAATTAACCCATTTTTCCATATCATTCATACTATCAGTGCGAGCCCACATCAATTTCTTCTGTTTATCAACAACAGTATGTTCCCCAACCAAAACAAAGCGATCCATGATGTCTAAACTTATTGAATGATTATTAAAATTAAAATAAAGTAGCATTTTCAAGACAAGATATCAAAAAACTTGCCCTAAATAAAAAATAAGTTGAACTAATATTTGATAAAATCAATATAATAACGATTCCAGAATAAAAAAATTATAATTTAAAAAAAAAGTGTTTTATTTAATATAAAAAATCACAACCAACCAGCTACTCAAATATTAAAATGGCTTCCCAGCGAACTCCACAAATTATCCTGCCACACTTGAGCTGGTCACTAGCTAGACTAAAAGAGGCAATTGAAAAAGAAAATACAAAATATTATCGAGGGGCCGCACTTCAAAGGTTTAGGCTGACCTATGAAGTTGCGCTTAAAGCTATCCACTCATTCGCAGAACAAGAAGGAAATAATTTTTTATCTGATGAATCGTGTTTTCAGTGGGCAGAAGAAAAACAATGGCTAAAAAAAAAACCTGACTGGATCACAGTGATTCAAAACTACAATAAGTTAAAAATTTTATCCGGCCAAAAATTTAGAAATAATATTTATAACCAACTGCAATCTCATTATGATCTTTTAGTTTATATGAAAGAGTCCATGAGTATCGCCTTAAACAAAAAAATATAACTAAAAATAAAAAAATTACTGACGGCGAAATCTCTCAGGCATATTTTTTATATTTACAATCAAACTAAATTTAAAAGAGTAAAATTATTCTGCAATTAAGATTAAACTATTTAATTCTTTAGTGAGATCCTTCATCATGCGAATCTGACGAATCTTCCTCGTGGGAACTTCCACTACCTTCCCCGCCACCCATCATTTGATTACGAGTGCGACCCAAGGATTCGTTAGCATGTTTCAAGGCTTCATCGTAATGCTTAAGTGCTTCTCTTGCATGCTTTATTGATGTCGTGCTATGAGACTTTAGATCCTGTCCTGCATCTGGCATTTTTAAGCCAAACTCTAGGTGCTTTATCATTTCCTTCAGGTGTAAAAAACCTTCTTCTCCATGCCCCAGTCCAACACTGGCATGGCCACTAGCTTGTGCATATATCTGTTGTGTTCCAAAGAATAAAGATACGCTAAGTAAGGTAGTTGTAATTAATATTCTTTTCCACTGACGCATAAAACCTCCACTATATACAAGCTGATTGCTAATACTTTTAAATTGAAACTATTTTTTAATCGTCTCTCAACTAACTATTTCTGTCAATTACTAAAAATAAAATAAAAAAAGCTCCTGGACATCAAATCCAAGAGCTTAGCTGTAAGTTTTTATCATAACCTATACTTGGGTACGCATAACCTCTTGATAGGCTTCTACTATTTTATTTCGAACTTGCATCGTCAAACGAAAAGCAATGTCGGCTTTATTAACCGCAATCATTGTTTCATGAATATTACGAGTCTTTCCGGTTGCGAACTCTTCTATAGCCTTATCTGCCTCCTTCTGCAAGTCATTTACCTTGCCAAGAGATTCAGTCAAGGTGTCCGCAAACGAAGCCGTCCCCTCTTCTACACCTATTTTTTTTGTATCCAAATTCCCAGGGATACCAACTCCACCCAAGGCTTTTAAATTACTTTGTATAGTTATATCTTTCATAATCAATAAAATAACTTAGCTAAAAATTAGATTGAACCTAAAAGGCTAATCATAATCTATTATACTTCAAACAACATAATTATAACATATTTTATCTAAAAAACTATCGTTGGGCTGACTCAGTAACAGCACTTCGTACTGTAGAACCACGTTTCATCATGAGTTGGATAAAAGCAGTATACATAATTTGGTTTTCCGCTAACTTACCCATTTCTTTATCTATATTAACGTTATTACCATTAGACTTGGATGGATCCTTTAACTCAAAAGGTAACGGTTCTAAACCTTTTAAAGCATCATTTGACGGCCCAAAATGTTTACTGTTAGTTGATCTTACTGATAGTTGATTACTGGATTTAATAACCTCCTGTAATTGTTGCTCAAAATTGATATCATGTGCTTTGAAATCAGGAGTTTCCATGTTGCTGATATTCGTTGATAACATCAGGTTTCGCGAAGATTGAAAGTCCAGACCCTTTTTAAGCACTAACGGAGTTTGGTCAGAAAATAATAATTTGTCTATCAGCATAGTTTTCACCTCACTTTTAAAATAAGCAAATATTATGCCACAGCAATCCTGCTTGCATAGGGAATTAAATAAAATTATAAGTAATTATAAATAAAGGCCTAAATAGATATTCTACTTGGGTAAATATTTAGAACTAAAGAATACTAATGTGAATATATTTCCTAATATGACCATTTTTTGACTATAGTTATAAAATTATTGAGTAAAAATTGAATTGCTGTGATAAAAATTTCACCATTAAATATGATAGTGTATATTTTTTACTCAATTTTATGTCATATGTATGAAAGATGACCTGCAAAAACTAACTGATCAAATCAAAACATTCGGGAAAGAAAACCTTTCCGATATTCTTCATTATACAGCTATAGGACTAAAATCAATAATTGGGTGCCACATGGTTCGGGTCTATCTAGAGGACCTACATCAAGGTATTCTCATATGTCAGTATATGACCGACCAAAAGAATCCATACGAACAACAAGTTACTAAATTTATTTCTCCACGCGATTCTATAACCAGCCAAGCTTTTTATGAAAATAAGATTATTAGATCTTGGGATTTGCTTGAGGGCTTTATTAAGTACAGGAATCCATTTGAAAAAATGTCAGGAGTTCAAGCTTCTGTTGTCTTTCCCATAATACATGAGTTAAGACCTATAGGATCACTTACTTTAGATTGGGAAAAGGAAGGTGCCTTTATATCAAATGAAAAAATTGATGCAGTAAATAATTTTCTTTCAAATATAAGCATAATGATAGACCGGGCCAAACGATTCCATCAACAGATATCGTTTTCACGGCAACTTGACCTTGCACGAAAAAAGGAAGCCACATGGATGATCGTTCGATCAGCTGTAAAATTAATAGACAAGGTAGCTCTAGCGTCAGTATTTATTCCAGCCTCTTCAAATTTTTCAAAGTTAAACCAAACTAACCCCACAGATCAAGTCGAAATAATAGCTGTTTACTCGAAAAACAAAGACGATGTTCCAAAGTATTTTGATAAAGAATTACTGAGTGTGTTGAATGATGAAAATTTAATCAACCAAATGGTTAAATACGACAAAGTAAATGGCCTGATTATGCGAAAAAAAAATCAGAAATCTAACTATATAAAAAATATCTTGGAAGAAATTTTTGAGCGGAAAGAAGTCATTAAAAAGCTAAACATGGCATCACTCTATCAAATTCCAAGATACAACCATATCAGTGGTAAATTTATTTGCTCTGTGAATTATTATACGAATGAAGTTTATCAATTTTCTCCGATAGAAATACGTCTATTAGAAGAGCATGCCGCCATGGTTGAGAAAATTATTTTAAGGGATAGTTCTGAGCACATAGAAATTGAAATCCTGGGAGAGATTGAAGAATTAATCTCAAGCAAACATGAGTCTCTACCAATCTTTCTACACAAGATTCTAAACAAAACTTCAGAGTTAATTGGCGCCGATAGTGGAACTATTTCCATATTAAAAATCTTAAATGAAAAACCCTGGTTGGTAGTCGAAAACAACGACGGAAGCCTATTAGGTGCTAAATCACGAGGGTGGACAAAAAATAAAATCCCTGCTATGCCAGTTGGTGGAGATGAGGTAGCTGACACTCTAAAGTCACTTAACGGATATTGCGCTCACACCGCCCAGCCTATAATACTTACAGACGTACAAGATGCTGTTTTAACTAAAGGCTTTTATAAAAACCTTTCTCCTTCAATATCTTCTGAGATGTCTGTACCTATAATATTTGGGAATAGTGTTATTGGAGTTATTAACCAGGATCACTTTCAAAAAAATTATTTTACTGTTGAACATAGGCGAATTGTCCAAATTATTTCAAGTCTAATCAGCCAGAAAGTTAACAACCTAATTCAAATTCAAGAG
>JAPYPM010000008.1:0-10501 GCA_029937635.1 Nitrospinaceae bacterium | reverse complement strand
GAGCTTAAACAAGAAATAACAAAGTTGCGCCAAGAAGTAGAGTACAGAGACCCAAAAGTTTCTTCATACTATTTCGGAAATGTTATTGGGCGAAGCAAAACTATCCACCAATTAGTAAATAGAATTAATACAGTAGTAGAATCGGTATGCAACAGAATGCTTAAATGGGATACAGCTCAATCCTCAGAAGCAAACATGGGCCTACCGTCACTTCTAATTCATGGTGAAACCGGTACCGGCAAGGAATTTTTTTTTAACAACATATATTCTCGCATAACAGAAATTTTTAAACAAAAAAATGGAGATGATTTTAAGCTTATTTTAAGAAAAACTAATATTGCTGCATATAGTGGAGAACTCACTTACAGCGAATTATTTGGACATAAAAAAGGGGCCTATACAAGTGCAGAGTTTAGCCGTCAAGGTATTCTGGAAGAAGCTAACGGAGGAGTCGTATTTCTTGACGAGATTGGTGATGCCGATCCAAAAACACAAGTGCAACTACTTCGCTTCCTTGACACAGGTGTTTTTATGCGCCTAGGTGAAAATCAACCTAGGTATTCACGTATTTTCCTTATAGCAGCAACTAACAAAAATTTACGGGAAGAAATAGATGCAGGAAGGTTTCGAGAAGATCTTTACCAACGATTAAATGCATTAAACTTTCGAATTCCAACCCTTAACGAACGACAAGAAGATATATCAGATCTAGCAACCCACTTTCTCGGAATACTATTTCAGGCATATAAAAAAGGACATACAGACGAGACGTGTCCCCGAATAGATACAAAAGCCATTGAGTACCTAAACAAACACAACTACCGAGGCAATGTACGAGAATTAAAAAACATCCTTATGAGAGCTATGATGTTTCGTCAAGGTTCATTAATTAGTTTTGAGGATATTATTGAAGCGTGTCAATCTGACCACTCTGGCAATACAGACCATTCTAAGAAAGTAGTTGATCACATAGACTTAATTTTAAAGCAACTAGAAGATGGTGAAGGTGATTTTTGGTCTCATATTCATAACCCTTTCAAAAAAAATATAATCACAAGAGACACTGTGATAGATATAATACAAATTGCCCGAAATCGCTATCATGTAAACCTTTCGGGATTAGCAGTAAAATTAAGGGCTTGCAATCTACACTACCAAACCAATTCTGAAGAATTAAAAAAGTTCACAAGTTTTAAGAATTTTCTTTATAAAACTGTAAAAATTAGCAAACCTAATTAAATGATTGCTATTATAAATATGGACGGCAAAAAGAATAATTGCTAAAATAAAAATATAAATGTTCGTGAGTATTTTTTCATTCCTCGCGCAATCACTCAAAACTAATAGCAAACACACATAATGAATCAGAAGATATATTGTGCGTATTACGCATAATGATTCATTCATAATCAAGGAGCCTTCGCAAATGACCACAGCACTCGTTGCCGAAAAATACAAAGTTAAAGACCTCTCGCTCGCTGAATGGGGTCGTCAAGAAATAATTCTTGCTGAAAATGAAATGCCTGGCCTTATGGCCCTGCGTAACAAATATGGCAAATCAAAGCCCCTTAAAGGCGCACGAATTGCTGGGTCGCTTCACATGACAATTCAAACCGCTGTCCTTATCGAGACCCTAATTGAACTGGGTGCAGATATTCGCTGGGCATCATGTAATATTTTTTCCACCCAAGATCACGCAGCTGCAGCAATAGCTGAAAAAGGCATCCCTGTGTTTGCATGGAAAGGAGAAACTGAAGATGAATATTGGTGGTGCACTGGTCAAACTTTATTGTTTGAAGATGGTCCAAATATGATTCTTGATGACGGCGGTGATCTCACAGCTTATGTACATGAAAAACACCCGGAGTTGATCCCAAATATTAAAGGTATTACAGAAGAAACCACCACCGGCGTTCATCACTTATATAAGATGATAGAAGAAAAAGTTCTAAAAGTTCCGGCAATGAATGTGAATGATTCTGTTACAAAATCTAAGTTTGACAACTTATATGGTTGCCGTGAATCTCTAGCTGATGGAATTAAGCGTGCTACTGATATTATGATAGCAGGAAAAGTTGTAGTCGTTGCAGGATATGGTGATGTTGGGAAAGGCTGTGC
Source organism: Nitrospinaceae bacterium (assembly GCA_029937635.1). Lineage (GTDB taxonomy): Bacteria > Nitrospinota > Nitrospinia > Nitrospinales > VA-1 > Nitromaritima. The sequence goes on along the minus strand of JAPYPM010000008.1, from coordinate 8,383 downwards.
GAAGTCCATGAAAGACCTCGGAGCTCGCGTAATCATAACTGAAATTGACCCTATATGTGCCTTGCAAGCAGCAATGGAAGGTTATGAAATTACAACAATGGAAGAAGCTGTTAAAGAAGGAAATATATTTGTTACAACTACCGGTTGTAGTGATATTATCCGCATTGAGCACATGGAAGCAATGAAGAATGACGCAATCGTCTGCAACATAGGACATTTTGACGTTGAAATTCAAGTCGAAACACTAAACAACTATCCTGGCATTAAAAAAATAGAAATCAAACCGCAAGTAGATAAATATACATTTACAGATGGTCGTAGTATTATTCTTTTAGCGGAAGGTCGATTGGTTAATTTAGGTTGTGCTACAGGTCACCCTTCATTTGTGATGTCCAATTCTTTTTCAAATCAAGTATTGGCACAGATCGAATTATTCAATAAAAAGTATGAAGTAGGAGTTTATACATTACCAAAAGAACTTGATGAAGAAGTAGCAAGGTTACATTTGGATAAACTTGGTGTCAAACTTACTCGCCTGACACCTGAGCAAGCAAGTTACTTAAATTTGCCAGCTGAAGGTCCATTCAAACCAGAACATTATCGTTACTAAATCATATTAAAGGCGTTCCTCTAACATAAAAGGAACGCCTTTAAATACACAAAATATTAAACAATTCAGCTAACGTAGTTACTTATTTTTCTCAATTCATTCATTTTTCGAATTATTATCAAGTAGTTTTATTTTTTTAAAAATTCTTCCATAAACGGAATGATTTCATCAGTTGCATCCTCTACCACCAAATGTCCGGCGTTAAGAACCTCGTGAACTTCGGCGAACGGAAAAACTTCTCTCCACTTATTTAAAAATTTGATATTAAAGCAAAAATCCTCAATACCCCATAGGATCAAAATTGGGAGTCCTTTAAAGTTCTTTAGATTATTTTCGATATCCTTTATAACAGAATAGCTTGCAACACTTGCATCCATTGGAATATCTTGGACAAATTTTAAGTTTGCTATACGGTTTTCAAACGAATCATAAGGTGCTAAGTATCCATCTCTAATACTTTTCGTTAATAGTTTTCGACGTATTAGTCCAAACCTTAATACTCCCCTAACAAAAAGATTTAAATTTCGGATTGCAATAGTCCCCAATAATGGGATTCTGCACAAATTAATCCGAAGTGGAATATCAGAGGACAAAAATGAGGCCGTATTAAATATCACCAGTCTTTTAATTAACTCTGGATTGCGAACAGCCAAACCCATCCCAATCGACCCACCCCAGTCGTGCATTACTAGTGTAATATTTTTCAAATCAAGAAAATCGACAAGCTTTTCAAGATTATCTATATGAGTGGCAAGGGTATAGTTATAATCTTGTGGCTTGTCTGAAAAACCACAACCAATATGATCCGGCGCAACACATCGATACCGATCTTTAAAATTTTTTATTAGGCTACGGTAATAAAATGACCAAGTAGGATTTCCATGAAGAAAAAGCAGGACTTCCCCCTTTCCTTCGTCAAGATAGTGAAGATTAAAGGGCTTGAGGTCAAAGTAAAGAGAAGTAAAGGGATATAAGGTCCTAAAAGAATCCAAATTATTTACCACTCTACACCCAGCATAAGGGAATTAAGTCCGCTACCGATACCAAGTAAAGCTATTCGATCACCACTTTCCAATAAGCCTTTTTCCGCTCCTAACGCAAGTGTTGAAGGAAGTGAAGCAGCTCCTGTATTACCTAAGTATTCGAGAGTTGAAAAGTCTTTTTCTAATTCAAGAGATAAAGTTTCATAGAGAAGCTTACGATGACCATGCCCTACCTGATGGCAAAATACATGGTTTACATCATCATTAACCCACTCAAGAATTTTTTTTGTATGATCCCAAGTCTGACCAGCAAGACGACAACCCTCACGCATCATAGTTTCAGCATCTGTTTTCATAAGTGGTAACCAATTATCAATTCGAGCTTTGGAGTCATCATTTCCGCGACACAAATTATTAAATTGACTTGCAGCTTGACTGTAACCACCAAGTAACCGATGATTATATTGAGTTAAGTCTTTATGAACAAGGACAACGCCAACAGCTGCGGATGCTATAGTAAGGGAAGCAAAGGAAGCCTTAATTTCACTGCGTGTAAGACTAGGATTATTTAGCAGTGATTCAATAGTGGTGTCAACCAATGGTCCTCCATTTTCACCAGCAACAACTAACCCAGCCTGAATCTGCCCCAGTTCAATCATATTTGCAATATTTATCATCCCATTAAGAACACCTAAACAGGCATTAGAAATATCATAAACTAACGTATTTTTAGAAAGCCCTAAATTATGATGGACGAGTGAAGCTGTTGCAGGTTCCAAAAAGTCACGACATACGGAAGCATTGATTAAGCAACCAATATCTTCTTTATTAATTCCAGAATTTACAATAGCCAATTCTCCAGCTTTTGAGGAAACTTGACTGGGTGAAGTACCAGGGTTCCAAAATCGTCGCTCTTTAATTCCAGTCATCATTCCCAACCTACCATAAGGTAGCTTTAAACGATCGTAAACTGGGGCTAAACGTTTTTCAATATCATCAGAAGTAACGATATTCTCAGGAAGGTGACAAGCTAAACCTTCAATATATACATTTTTAAAACGCACAGTTTAAATATCCTTAAGTATATAAAGCTCTACCAACCTACCTTATTTGCATTTCATAATATCTTTTATATAGTAAAGAACTAGAAATAAGTTTTTCATGGGTTCCAAACTCAACAATCTCCCCTCTATCTAAAACAATGATCGAATCGGCATGCTTAATAGTTGATAAGCGGTGAGCAATCACAAAAGTCGTTCTATGTTTCATTAAATTATGCAAAGCATCCTGTACGTATTGTTCGGACTCAGCATCCAAAGCAGATGTAGCTTCATCAAGTACAAGAATAGGAGCATTTCGAAGAACAGCCCTTGCAATAGAAATTCGTTGACGTTGACCACCAGAAAGCTTGATCCCACGCTCACCAATGACAGTATTATAACCATCTTCAAAACAGGTCACAAAAGGATCTACATAAGCTGCTTTTGAAGCTTGAATGATTTCAGATTCTGATGCATCGGGTCTTCCATAGGCAATATTTTTTCTAATAGTATCATTAAAAAGAAAAGTTTCCTGAGACACAAGAGCCAAGTTATTCCTTAATGATTTTAGTGTGTAATCCTTAATATTAATTCCATCAATTGAAATACTACCCTCAAAAGGTTCATTAAAACGAAACAAAAGGTCCACTAATGTCGTTTTCCCTGCTCCACTCATACCAACAATTGCAAGAATTTTTGATTTTTCTAACTTTAAATTCACTTTATTTAAAACAGACGTTTTTCTAGATGGATATTTAAATGAAACATTTTTAAATGTAATAAAATTATTAACACCGGTAAGTTCTTTGCTCCCTTCTTTTACTTTTTCCTCTTCTAAATCAAGTATAGAGAAAACCCTTTCAGCACCAGCAATAGAAATCTGAAAACTGGCAAATATTTTTAAAAGTATTCTTACCGGGGTATACATCATAAAAAGTCCAACAATAAAGGCAATAAAAGTTCCCTGACTTACTTTATCCGTCAAAACCTGAAACCCACCATACCAAAGAATTATTGATGCACTAATCACACCTAAAACCTCAAGAAAAGGTGAGGTTATTTCTACATATTTAACATTTTTTTTCATGACGCGAAGAAAGTTACTGCTGTAACTATTAAATTTTTTTTCTTCGACGGACTCCATACCAAATGCACGAACTAACTTAACACCAATAAATGATTCAATAATAGTTGAACTAATATCAGCAAGAATTTCCTGACCTTTGTGACTCAATTTTTTTAACTTCCTGGCTATATTTGATATCGGTAAAACCATCAAAGGTATTATTAATATTGAGATAAGCGCCCAGTCCCATTTTAGATAAAAAATCCACCCTAACAGCGCGATCAAGGTAATTGAATTCTGAACGAGCTCCTTTACTGAACGGGTAACAGTTGACTGCATAATACCGACATCATTTATGAGTCTTGACATTAATTGACCAGACTCATTATTTTCAAAGAAATTAAATGGGAGTTTGTGAATATGGGAAAATAGTTTTTCCCTTACATAAACAACTAAATCCAAAGAAACCCCCAGTATGATAATATTCTGCGCGTACACTAAGGCTGCTTTAATCGCGTAGAGAATAATAAGTGCAATCGGTATCGCCTTGAGCATAAAAAAATCTTTCTCAACAAAAATATCATCAAATGTTTTTTGAATGAGTGGGACAGGAGAACTTGCGATCACTCCAACGATTACTGAAAAAAAGATCGCCAACAAAAGCTTTTTCTTATAAGGTTTTAAATAACCAAACAGCCTTTTATAAATTTTTATTTTCACTAGAATAAATTTAGATTATTAAATAAATTTAAAATAAAAAGCCCCCATACATTGATTAAAAATCAATGTATGGGGACCTTATAATGCATTAGTGGTATTCAATAATTTGGAGCAGACTAAGGATAGTTTCCTGGACACAAGAACTAACCTTTTAAAGACGTTACTTTAAGCACCGACCTTTTTAGGTAAAAAATCCTCTAAAGATGCTCCGTTAGCAATTGCTTCTTCCATCATTTTAACGGAATCACGAATTCCGGCTTCACAAACTTCTAAAGTGATTTCCTTAATATCTTTAGAAAGCGCATACGCCATTACTCTATTTTGAGTATTATCCCTCATAAAACCTTTAGGAACTAGCTCGAGTCTATTATTTGCCTTTTCCGACCATATAAAGTCTGTGACCTTAGGCTCATCATCCATATAATTATCTAAAGCTTTATTTGTTTTGGTGGGCTTTGATATAATCTTTTCATTTAAAATTTGATCCAGAAAAGCAACCGAAATAGTTTCAATGCTTTGAACCCTTGCATTTTTTTCGACTCGTGCCTGAGCTCTTCTACGCACATGTCCATCTGGATAACCCTCAAGACTTTTAAGTGCATCCTCGGTCCATTGAACTTTTTTATCATCAAAGGTAGTCATTTGTTTAACCCCAATCATTTCTTTTTCATCGGGCTTAAAGCCTTCTTTGTAAACCGGAACCAAACTATCTCCTACCGCACCACAAACAAAACACTTAATAACATCACTGTCCATGAAAGTTTTACAATGTTTGCATTGAAAGGTAATATCAGTGACCTGCGCTCCATTTGAGTTTCTACCGTCATCGGTAATGGCTATATGCTCAGCGCTCACCTCTACCTCACCGGCATCTCCACTAACAACAGTCTCTTCAGAAGAAGGCACATTTTTATCAGCATCTTCACCTGCATGTGCATCAAGCATTTGCTGTTTATAGTCTTTGAGTACATTCTCAGATTCTGGGTCTACACCATCATCTCTTATTTTTTCACCAATTTGTCTCATTGCCTGCATTGCTCCAGCAGGAAGAATATTCTCTACCGCTTCAGTAATTACACTAGAGGTGATCATACTATGTCCTCTCTCTATAGCATATCTGAGTATCGCAGAAGTTGCCATAGGTCTAACAAAACCAGGGATTTTCTGTAAACGTTCTCTCCCTTCAGCTGTCCACTCAATACTCTCTTCAGCCTGCATATCAATATCAGGTTTAAATGTACGGCTAGAAAGTAGAACATTGCAAGGTACCATTCGCATCAGATTTTCTGCATTTCCTCCAATATCCATTTCCGGACCACTATGAATACCAATGCGTCCTAATATAAGAAGAAAAGGATTTTCCTCTCGAGCATACTGAAGAACTTTTTCAAAAACTTTACCATCTAATAATCGAATAGTGCACTCCATCCCCTCATCTTCAACAATTTTTTTAGAAATCTCGAGGTGAGACTGATAAATTTTTGCTAAACCTTTGTCTATTATATCTTCGTGAAGTTTTTCTTGCTGTTCAAATTTAAATACCTTGCCAGCCTCTTTTGTAAGAACCCCTGTAAGACTATTAAACATAGCGTAGTGAAAATAAGGGTCGAATGTTGAAATGACTTCCAAAGGTTTGTTTAGAGCCTTAGCTAGATCCATACCTGTTTTTAAACCACCAAAGGACTGATGACTTCCATCAACAGCTACAACAATTTTGTCACTCGACGGACGTTCTCCATGTATTTCAGGAATGTATTTAACAAGTAATGTATCTGTCTGAATTCTTCTAACAACTCTTTCAGCAACTGTACCTATTAAGCTGTCTTTGATAGCTCCTAATCCTAGAGCCCCCATAATTACCAGATCATAATTAGATTCTTTTATATCCCGGACCAATTCTGTATAATTTCTGCCTTCAAGAGACTTCCCTTCAAAAGGAATATTTAGTTTTTTAGTTCTATTTTTGGGAACATCAAGGTATGAATCTGTAATAACTTCCATACCTTTGGTAATTAACTGATCATGAATATTTCGTTGTTTTTCTAGCTCATCTTCTTCCTGATATTCCTCAGGTAGGCCGCTTTCCATTTGACGGAAACGAACATCGTGCATTTTAGCAGCATAAACGTGACTAGCCACGATACGCGACCCAAACTTCTGAGCTATTTCCAATCCAATATCTATACTAGTATTGGAGTAATCGGAATTATCTACAGGCACATAAATAGTATCAAACATGAATTAAACCTCGTTCAAAACTGCCGAATGGCAAGAAAAAATATTTTGTTTTAGAGAACTTTACACCAATAGAAGTAATATAAAGTAGAAAACAGCGCCTCAAGTAAGTAAGAGCTGGTAACTAACTATTAAACAAAGAAATTCTAACAAATTTTGCAGCACTGTCAATATAAAAGGAATAAGCAGTTAATGAATATCTAAGATTGTTTACAATACGCTCTTAAATATACATAAACCACAAAATTTAATTAGTTTTACAAGGTATAATGTATTATGAAGTAAAAAGATTAAATTAAATTTAGATTATAGAAAACAAGCATCACGCAAGCATTCATATAATACCTTTAAAAATATTACGTAAGTATATAATTTTATTAATTATTTTATTGAAATCATATAATATTGTTATAATTTTTTGCTTCAAATCTTCTTATTAGCTAGAATACTATACCGTTTGAGATTCTTTCGTGTGTATTAAATCCAAGACCCTTAAAGCGATAGACTAAATACACAAGGAATAAAAAGTAACCCTAAAAACTAAAAGGATCTGCATAGATATATCGAATTATTTTTATCTATTATTATTAAATTTTGTTAGGAGAGAAAACTGAATGCTTTTTGCGAGTGATAATGAACTAATTCAGCACCTAAAAGGTGTAGCCAGCCTAAACAATGGAGGCATTGTAATTGAAAATAGTGACAGGCTAATAACACATAGCATAGATGCCCTAGTAGAAAATTCAGTTCTAAACCCTTCTAACGAAATAAGAGGACTTTCTAGATTTATAATTAAATCAGCCGCTATTGAAATGGGTATAGTGTTATCTTCTATTCAGGGGCTATACGATGCACGTGGTCGAGGTGAATGTGCGGGCTTTACAGTTCCAGCGATCAATATTCGTGGGATGTCTTATGATTTCAGTCGATCCATATTTCGAACTGCTCAAATACTAGACACAGGTGCTTTCATTTTTGAAATAGCTAGGTCTGAAATTGACTATACCTTTCAACAACCGCACGAAATAGTTGGTGTAATCCTAGGGGCAGCGATTCGAGAGAATCACAGTGGTCCAGTCTTTATCCAAGGTGATCATTTTCAAGTCAACGCAAAAAACTTTAAGATAAATAAAGACAAAGAAGTATCAAGCTTAAAAAACCTTATAAAAAAAGGTATTGAAGCAGGTTTTTATAACATTGATATTGACACATCAACATTAGTGGACCTAAGCAAAAGCACCGTAGTTGAGCAACAACGGGCTAATTTTGAGGTGGGCGTTGAACTAACAAAGCATATTCGTGAATTGGAACCTGAAGGAATCACAGTATCAGTCGGTGGCGAAATAGGTGAAGTTGGCAAAGAAAATAGTACTGAAAATGAGTTAAGGGCCTACTTAGATAACTTTAATGCCTTATTAGATAAAGAGCTAAAAGGAGCAAATAGCATAAGTAAAATATCAATACAAACAGGAACCTCACATGGTGGGGTGCCCGGGCCTGATGGTAAAGTTGTTGATGTGAATCTTGATTTTGAATGCCTTGAAAACCTATCTCGCATAGCACGAAAAGATTATGGGCTGGCAGGCGCTGTTCAGCATGGTGCTTCTACTCTTCCTAGTGACCTATTCAACAAGTTCCCAGAGCTAGAAACTGCCGAGATTCACCTTGCAACCGATTTTCAAAATATGATTTATGACAACGAACTTTTCCCGGAAGATTTTAAAAAAGA
>JAPYPM010000258.1 GCA_029937635.1 Nitrospinaceae bacterium | reverse complement strand
TTTGTAACAACGCTATGAAGAAAACCTTAAACTCTATCAAGCGTTGTGGTATAAAACATATAATTATGAAATATTTCTATCATTAACATTGACTGACTACGCTGTAATAAATATTAAATGAATGCGAATCAAAAACCACGCCTCTTAATAAAACTGTCGCAAATGAACTACCCTCCAGAGGATAGCTCCTAAAAAACAAATATGACTTCAAATTGCCGCGTATGCAAAGCTATCACTCAGCCTTTTATGTCTTTCGGGAAAATGCCTATTGCCAATGGCTTTCTTGACTCTGCCGACTTTGAAAGAGAATATTTTTATGAGCTAAAACCTATGTTTTGTGAGAATTGCCTTACTTTCCAAATTTCAGAGCAACCAAATCCTGAAAAAATGTTTCACCAAAATTATGCTTTTTTTTCTCGAACATCTAATCGCATGGTAAATCACTTTAAGTCCTACGCTGATTGGGTTAAAGATCAATACCTCACAGCCGCCGATCCCTTTGTAGTTGAAATTGGAAGTAACGATGGTTCTATGTTGGAAAATTTTTCTAGAAAGAATATCCGCCATTTGGGAATAGAGCCTTCCTCGAACGTGGCCGAGGAGGCTCGGAAGCATGGAGTCAACACGCTGTGCGCATTTTTTAATCTAACCACTGCAAAAAAAATAGTCCTCGAAAATGGACATGCCGACGCTTTGATCGCCGCCAATGTCATGTGCCATATACCTGACCTTCATGGTTTGGCGCAGGGGATCGATCACTTACTCAATCCGATGGGGGTTTTAGTTTTTGAAGAACCCTACTTAGGTGACATGATTAAAAATACTGCATACGATCAAATCTATGATGAGCATGTTTATATTTTCTCTGCTCGTAGTGTAATAAACATTTTCAGTAAGCACGGATTTGAGCTTATTAATTTAAAACCTCAATCGACTCATGGTGGATCGATGCGCTACATTTTAGCAAGAAAGGGTAAAAGGGCTGTTTCTCCAAGTGTCGAAAAACAATTGCACTATGAAGACAAAAATAATCTGCATATTAGAAGCACTTATGATCTCTTCAGGGAAAAATGTGAACTTTCACGAAAAAACTTGGTTTCCATTCTCCAGCAACAAAAAAACGATGGGCGGCGAGTCGTTGGTTATGCAGCCACATCAAAAAGCACCACTGTTTTAAATTACTGCGGAATCGGCTCGGATTTACTCAATTTCATTTGTGATACGACCCCGATCAAGCAGGGGAAATATAGCCCCGGGGTTCATATTCCAGTTCTTCCTTATGAAGAATTACAAAATGGATACCCCGACACTCTACTTCTATTTGCCTGGAACCATAAAACAGAAATAATGGAGAAAGAGTCTTCCTTCTTAGAAAAAGGTGGCGAGTGGATCGTCTATGTTCCCGATGTCACGTTAATTAGAAAATGATTCTTTGTAGCAACCCCAGAGCGCAATATCTTTCATACAAAGATGAAATAGATTCTTCAATTCAACAAGTCCTCTCCAAGGGCGAGTTTATTTTTGGGGGAAATGTTCATTCCTTTGAGGAGGAATTCTGTGAATACATCGGAACAAAATATGCGGTAAGCGTTGGAAGTGGAACCGATGCCCTGTGTCTTGCATTACGTTCTTTAAAATTAGGACCTGGAGATGAAGTAATAGCACCATCCCATACTGCCACAGCAACCATTGCAGCTATTGCTACAGTAGGAGCTACTCCTGTTCTGGTTGACTCAGACCCAATCTATCATACCATCGATCCTCTAGCAGTCTCGCAAGCAATCTCTTCTAAAACTAAGGCAGTCATAGTCGTCCATATATACGGGCAACCCGTTGATATGGATCGAATAATAAGCATTGTTCGTCAAAAGAATTTAAAACTTATTGAAGATTGTGCTCAGGCAACAGGAGCAACTTACAATAATCGTCGAGTAGGAAGCATGGGAGACTTAGGGTGCTTCAGTTTTTATCCAACAAAAAACTTAGGCGCATTAGGTGATGGTGGTTCTATTGTCACCTCTAACTCGATACTTGCAGATCAACTTAGAAAACTTCGACAGTATGGATGGGATAAAAATCGAGTCAGTCAGATCACAGGGTATAATAGCAGATTAGACGAAATTCAAGCGGCCGTTTTAAGAGTGAAATTAAAGTATCTGGATAGAGACAATGCAAAACGAGTTGCACTAGCAAAAACATACGAAAGAGAACTAAACCACTTGCCTTTGGAAGCCGTCTCTCTAAGGCAAAAGTGCTCACATGTTTACCATTTGTATGTCTTAAGCGTTGAACGCAGAAATGATTTAGTCGCTCACCTAAAATCCAATGATATAGTTGCTGGAATACACTATCCAGTGCCGACTCATCTCATGCCCGCTTACGTACAAGGATCAAAACCAACGTTATACCTACCGAATGCAGAGCGTATTGCCAAGAAAGTGGTCAGTCTACCTATTTATCCGGAGCTAGCAGAATCAGACCAATACCGAGTTATAAATGCCCTAAAGGATTTCTTTTAAACTATGCGGGATAAAAATTTGGGGGGCTCTAAATTTTCTTGGGACTAGTGTCCCGAGCAATCACATGATAGATGCTTCTTGATTCTTTGAATTTGATTTTTGCTTGTATTCGTCAATTTGTTTGTCGAGCAATTTACTGTCGGCATTGATGATAGCCCCGTCAGGGAAAACATCCCCCTCGGCACATACTAAAAAATCATTCATTCGCAGAACATCCATAATCGTGGAAGCGGTTTCTTTAAGGCGCCATTTGAATGGATACAACACTGTTCCTGAATACCCTTTAAAAATAATATTTAAAAACGAATACACTGTCTCAAATGGTAAACGTATTAATATTTTCACGAGCCATAGGGGCAATCTAAGAAATGTGGCGACAGCCACTATTTTGTTCAACCTTTGCCTTTCTTTCAGGTTTTCAACTTTCAAAATTGATTGGCCAGTCAAGTATGTATTTGACTTTATTTCACTAGCATTTTCATCTAAGAACCCTTCTTTGATAGCATACTGATAAATATCCGTGCCGAAGTAGGGTTGCAACAACCCTGAGTTTACGTAATCAACCTTACATTTTTTGTTCAGGGTAAAAGTGTCAAGATCTTCATCAAGAGAACTGCCGGGATTGCCAAGAATATTCTCCGACATGATCTTGATCCCTTTTGATTTTATGATTTTTAACCCCTCTATTATGTCCTTCTCCTTCATGTGCCTTTTTAGGATTTCATTCCTCACGCGCGGATTGCCTGCTTCTATCCCCACTTCGACCGTCACGCAACCAGCCCTTTTTAAATCTTCAGCTACCTTGTCAGTCATAGCGTTTAAATGGGATGTGCATACAAAGGGAATTTTCACCTGCTTAGAATATTTTTCAGAAAACTCTTCAATCCAATCGGAGAGCAAATTAAAGCTATCATCTCTAAAGTAAACTAATTCCAAGGGATATTTCGTA
>JAPYPM010000257.1 GCA_029937635.1 Nitrospinaceae bacterium | reverse complement strand
TTAGGCCTGAAAGAAGAAGGAGGAGAACCCCCACAACATTGAAAATCGCAAGGATATTCATTAGAACCTGAAAAAGAGTCTTTTGCGTCCGAAAAGATTCTCGATCTTTTCAATTGCAGAGCTTAAAGCTACAACAATAACCGAATCGCCCTCTTGAACAATAATGCTTTCATCGGGGGCTAACATTTCCCCTTGGCGAAGGATTGCACCTATCATTGCGTCTTCAGGAAAGTTTAAATTAGAGATTCTGTTTCCAGCTATCGTTGAATTAGCATCTACGACCAATTCAAGTACTTCAGAATCTTCTATTAACTTAAAAACAGAGATGACTCCCCCTTTACGTAAATGCTTCAAAATAGAGCTGACTGCTATAAGGCGAGGATTGATTGTAATATCCATCCCTATTGAATCGACAATAGGTAAGTACTCAGGGTCATTAGTAATAACAACTGCGCGTCGCGCACCGTATTTTTTAGCTAATAGGGCGGAGAGAATATTATTTTCATCATTGTCAGAAAGCGCCATAAAAAAATCAACATCTTTCATGTTTATTTCGTTGAATAAATCTAGATCTGTTCCGGTCCCTTGGTGCACCAAGGTTTTTGAAAGTTCCTCTGCGGCTTTATGAGCGGCTTCGCGCGAGGGCTCAATAATGCACACGTTTTTGACTGTTTCTTCCAATGCCTTGGCGAGATTAATCGATAGGGGGTTAGCAGAGTAGATGACTATTTTTTCAACGGAATCGACAGTTTTGTTCAACATGGGCAAAAGAAACGGTAGGAATTCTTTATTTACCAAAGTGTAAATACGATCACCCGTTTGGAGAGTATCTTCTGGTTTTGGGATAATAAGTTTCCCTTCACGGACGATAGCTACTATTATTATCAAGTCAAAATCAGAGATGCTCGCGAGTTGCTTAATTGTTTTTCCTGTCAGTGGGGCATTTTCAGGTAAATCAAACTCTCGTAATAAAACCTTTCCTTGGGCAAATTCTGCAACATTTACAGCCCCTGGTGTTTGTAGAATTTTAAGAATAGTGTCAATGATGATTTCTCCAGGGTTAATCACCTGGTCAACAAACAGCTCTTTTGGTGAAAATATTTGTCCTGAACCCGTGAACTCCATGCTACGAAGTCGTGCAAATCTCTTTGGAACTTCAAATTTAGAAGCAAGAAAACACACCATTAAATTAATTTCGTCTTTGTTGGTGACGGCAATCACCATTTCCATATCACGAATGCCGGCTTTTACAAGAACGCTGGGCATACATGCATCACCGCAAACCGACATTACATCCATTGTGTCAGAAATGCGGGTAATCTTTTCAATATTGCCGTCTATGATAGCAATATCATGACCTTCTGCGGAGAGTTGCTCAGCTAAGTTATTGCCGACAATGCCAGCCCCAGCGATCAATATTCTCATAAGAAAAATATTATTTTAAAGTAATTATGGAATTCGATTTTAATTCCGGTTGACTAAAAGAGTAAGGTTGCATGAGGACAGGGGTGTCCTATTGTGGGTATCAGTTTTTTTTGTTAAGAAAATTCAAAAACTCAGAATCTTCTGAGAGAAGAATGGTTGTGCCTGTCTTCAAAGATTTTTTGTAAGCTTCCATGGAACGAATGAAGTTGTAGAACTTAGGATCTTTTGAAAACGAATCAGCGTATATCTTTGTTGCTAGTCCATCTCCTTGACCACGAATGGTTTGTTCTTGTTTGTAAGCCTCAGCAATAAGGATTGTTTTCTCTTTATCAGTTTGAGCCCGAATTTTGGTAGATTCTTCTTTCCCTTCGGAGCGGTATTCCATGGCAATACGTTGGCGTTCGGTACGCATACGGTTAAAAATTGAATTAGCAATTTCAGGAGGCAGATCAACACGTTTAATACGAACATCAGTCATTTCTATCCCATACTCTGCTGCTTTTTTATTTGACTCCTCTGTTACCTTAGCCATGATGAGATTTCTATTTTCAGTCACAACTTCCATAAGGTCGTGGGTACCAATCTCGACGCGTAGCTCGGAATAAACAATATCGTCCAGTCGAGAGCGGGCTCCGTTTTCTGTGCGCACTGTTTCCAGAAACTTCAAAGGATCAACAATCCGATACAAAGAAAAATTATCAATTAATAGATTCTTTTTATCCCGTGTAATTACTTCGGTAGGCGGTGAATCATTATCTAACAGCTGTTTGGAAAAATAACGAACCTTCTGCAAAACAGGGATTTTGAAGTACAGACCCGGTTCTGTGATTATTTCTTTTGGTTTTGATAACTCAATCAAGACAGCTGACTGTGTCAGGTGGACAGTAAACATTGAGGTTGATATTAGCGATGCTATAAGCACCAAACCTATTATAAATCCGTTTTGTTTCATAAGTTAGTTGGTTATTTTCCGGTTACGTCGGCAAGTGCTCCCGGTCTTAACGGAAGAATTGGGAGAACACCTTGCTTATTATTTCCCATTATAAATTTCTCCATAGAAGGCAATATCTCTTCCATAGTTTCAAGGTAAAGTCGCTTCCGAGTGATTTGGGGTGCTTTTTTGTATTCCTTATATTGCAAGTTGAATCGCTCACCATCACCTTGCGCCATACTAACTTTTTCTTCCCGGTATGCTTCAGATGCTCTTACAATTTGGGCAGCCTGCCCTCGAGCCTCGGGAATTACAGAATTACGATAGCCTTGTGCCTCATTGATCATTCTTTCTTTATCTTCGCGAGCAGACACAACGTCTTTAAATGCTGAAGCTACCTGCTCAGGTGGATGAACATCTTGCAATTGAATGGTAACGATTTGAACGCCCGATTTATACTTATTTAAAAGGGCCTGAATTTGTTCCTGAGCAGCTATTTGGATTACGGATTTACCTGTTGTTAGAGCCTCGTCAATTTTTCGGCTACCGACTATCCCACGCACGACTGTTTCAGTAGTGCTCCTTACAAGTTTGTGTACCCGTTTAACATTAAATAGATAAGCTACAGAGTCCATTACTTTGTACTGAACAACAAGGTTAATATCGACTATATTCTGGTCACCCGTAAGCATGAGAGATTCAGCAGGTACTTTTTGAATGCCTCCCCCTTGAGTTGTTCGAAATCCTATTTCAGCGCGCCGAATTTTTTTTACTCTTGGTGTGCTCGCATGTTCAATAGGGGAAGGAAACTTGAAATGCATTCCAGGTGTCGTGATACGGGAAAATTTTCCGAAAGTTACAACCACCCCTTCCTCGTCTGGTTCTACAAAATAAAACGTTCCTGGAATAATCCAGACAATTAGCAATAGCCCAGCAATTATCCACATCATGGAAGGTTTAAATTTTGGGATTTTGAACTGTGGAATGTCAAAGGGGGGTTTATCTTGAGAACTACCACCGGGGCTTCCGCCACCTTTATTACCGGGTTTTCCCGGTTCGTGTAAATCGTCCCAAGGCATATTTTACTTACAATTGATTTTTGAATTAAGTATAAGAT
>JAPYPM010000256.1 GCA_029937635.1 Nitrospinaceae bacterium | reverse complement strand
TTTTGATTCGTTTTTTGTTAATAGCCAACTTCCTTTCAATGCATCGTATAAATAAATGGATCCACGTCTTTTCTCTCTTGTTTTTCGCTAGAGTATCTTTCCACTAATGATTCGAACTCAGCGATTAGTGGAATCAATTCATTCCAACCCCTCTCTGACCACTGTTTTTTTAAACACTCTAATATTTCCCTATCACTACCTGATCCAAGACATTCAAAGTATTCCCGAGTCATTTGGGAATGACTACTGTCGATGAAATAACTTTCTTTATCCGATTCAAATTTGGTCGTAAAAGGGGTAACCCCATTTTTCTTTAATTTTTCGGCAATGGGTACTAGTTTTTTTTTAAAAAGGAAGTCTGCTTTTTTTTGATTTTTTTTTTTAGTCCAGTTCATATTCCTCTCTCCAATCATCTTGTTCCTTATAATTTGGTTGAGCATCTTTTTTTAGTAAAAACTCTCCCATTATCAAAAGATCAATTTGACTCCTCATAAAACAGGTATAGGAATCGTGGGGACTACATGCTATCGGTTCCCCGCGAACATTGAAAGAGGTATTTACCAAGACACCGAATCCTGTTTGCCTTTTAAATGCTTGTAAAATTTCATAGAAATCTGGGTTATCTTTCTGGTTTACCGTTTGGATTCGAGCACTGTAGTCGACGTGGGTTACTGCCGGTATATCAGAACGAGTTTGGTTAATGACCTTGATCATGTCTTCATTATTGTCTTTGTTCCCGTCAATTGGAATGCGGCGGGACTCCTTAACCGGAGCAACTATAAGCATGTAGGGGCTTTCTGTTTTTAAGTCAAAATATTCCTCTACATCTTCAAGGATCACTGAAGGCGCAAAGGGACGAAAAGACTCCCGAAACTTAATTTTTAAATTCATAGTCGATTGGGTTTTTACATTACGGGGATCACCGAGAATTGATCGGGCTCCAAGACTCCGGGGACCGAACTCCATTCGACCTGACATATACCCCACAATTTTTCCGCTAGCCAAGGCCTCTGCAATAGTCTCCGCGCGATTTCTTCGGTCAGCAATCTGAATATGCGGCAGATTATACCGTTTCAAATAAGCTTTCACTTCCTGCGATGAATAAGCGGGCCCTAAAAAACTTCCCTTCTGATTATCTCGTCCACCCTTAATGTTCCTTGGAATATCAAAATATTGATGACTTGCAAGAAGAGCAGCACCAAGAGCACCTCCAGCATCTCCCGCTGCAGGCTGAATCCAAAATTGGTCGAAAATCCCCTTTGATAGGATTTTCCCATTGGCCACGCAATTTAAAGCCACACCTCCCGCCATTACCAAACGACGCAACCCTGTTACCTTTCGAACGTGTTGAGCAAGAGAATCAATGACTTCTTCCAATACTACTTGAATTGACGAAGCTAAATCCATCTCCCTCCTAGTAATAGGAGATTCGGGAAGACGTGGTGGACCTCCAAAGATTTTTTTGAAACCAGCCGTGGTCATAAAATTGGTGTCCAAATACCCAAAATAATCCAGATTTAATTGGAAAGATCCATCTGACTTCATATCGATTAAATGATCCCTAATTTTTTTTGCATATTTTGGCGTGCCATACGGTGCAAGACCCATGAGCTTATATTCACCGGAATTGACTTTAAACCCACAAAAATAAGTAAATGCGCTATATAGCAACCCTAACGAATGGGGGTATTGAATTTCTTTCAAGAGCGAGATTGTATTCCCTTTTCCTACGCCTAGTGAGGTAGTTGCCCATTCTCCAACTCCATCCAGAGTTAAAATCGCACTTTCTTGAAATGGAGAAGGATAAAATGCTGAAGCTGCGTGGGAAAAATGGTGCTCGGAAAAAATTAATGGTACTTTTTCACCTAAAAATTTATTTACAATTTTTCGAATTTGAAGTTTGGTTCCTAGCAGGGAAGGTAAAGCTCTTCTCCAACTTTCTAGACCTGCCGGTGAAGTTACCAAAAAATTTTTGACCACACGATCTAGGGTAAGTAGTGGGTTTTCGTAATAAACGACTGCATCCAATTCATCAGGATTTATAAAGGCCTGTTCCAAGCAGAAATTGCTGGCGTATTTTGGGAAATCCGGGTCGTGTTTTTTTCTTGTAAAACGCTCTTCCTGTACGGCTGCTAAAATTTCTCCGTCGCGAACGATAGCCGCTGCTGAGTCGTGGTAGAAAGCTGAGATTCCCAAGACGGTTTTTGACATTGCGCGATTTTAACTCTTCAGGATTGATTTAATAGAAGGTCCCATCGACTCGGCCAATGCCCGATGACATTTTTCAGTCGGGTGTGCATCGGAAATAGGAAACCGAAACCCTCTTCGTTCTGTTGGGGTGTATTTAAGAAAATAGTCTAATGGATCGTGGACTACAACCCCTGTTTCCTTCGCAAACTCCTTAAATCTATCTTGATAATCAGTTGGACGGGCATACCCCTCCACAAAGTGATAAAGAGGGATAATATTTAGCAGAACAGGGGAAGTACATTCTGAGATCCAGCGCTTAAGAATAGCACTCATCAACTTCCAATCTGGATCCGAGGGGTTCTTGAATTCAGGAACGGGATTATATAAACCCAAGCGGAGTAACCCATCTTTGAGCGACAGTTTTTTTGCCAATGCACGAAAAAATTTAAACCGTCCGCCCCAATCACAATATTTTCGCTCTTCTACAGGGAGATCTTCTAATCTTAATGGAAGAGGAGGAACTGGTTGATTATGCAAGATAAGGTTCTTACCATTTAGGGAGTAATAAGGTTTAGCAAGCCAGCAAATTGAACGGTTTTCCATGTAAAATGGGCGGTAGCGGCAAACATTCCTACGAATATTTTCAACCATTACACTAATTATAACCAAATCCGGTTGTAGATTCTCTGCGTAGGTTTTATAGGTTAAGTATTGCTGGTCAGTTCCTGTTCCAGGTAGTCCAAAGTTATAAATATCCGCATCCTTAAACATTGATTCCAGCAAATCTGAGTATCTCACCTCATTACAAACCCCCTCTCCAGCAGTATACGAATCGCCAAAAATTAGAACTCGTCGTTTTTTTGACTTAGCCCCTATCTGGATATCCCTGTTACAGCGAAATCCCAAATTATTGCAACGGATCAAATAGCCTCCACTTTCATGTAAAATACGTGCTTTTATAGAGGGTATGAATCGATAACCAATTACTGGGTGATACTCAAGAACAGATCGCAAGAGAATTACTCTCCAAATATTTACTGAAAAGATGGTTTAAAAAAATAAATAGGGATTTTCTTAAAAATACCTGGAAGCGTATTTCACAAATCAGTCATCAGAAAAAAATAACCTTAAGGTGTATTGATTATCCAGAAAACAGGAAAATAATAGGCTTTATGTATGAGTTAATCTTGTATTGGGAATAATAAACACCTAACTTATCCAATCTCCATCGCATCCTTAAAAAATTTGGGGCGAGCGACGGGACTTGAACCCGCGACCACTCGGACCACAACCG
>JAPYPM010000255.1 GCA_029937635.1 Nitrospinaceae bacterium | reverse complement strand
GTTATGCTTAGTATGGCTGGTCTTTATTTGTTCTCTGATGCCTTAGCTGAAAGTTCTTTTTCAAGTGGTATTATTGCTAGTTTATTTCTTTGCTATGGAATTATTACTCTCAAGTCAGTTTTTATGAAAAAATAATTCAGCTTTATATGGAGCTTACTTAAAGATTACCTAAGGTAATTATTTGTATAAATAGATATAATTTTAGTTCATTCCCCCCTCCCACATTTTTGTTATTACTTTATAGTAATCTTCATTTAAAATTTTTAATGAATTTCCTTTGATATTTATTTAGCTCTTGGTTATTGATTATAGTTTTTCTGGTTTTATAATAAATAAATTACATGATTTATATATATTGTTAATTGACACTTCTATGCTTTCCGAAAAAAAATATCCTCGCAATTTAAAACATGTGGTACTTCCTGTAAAAGGAATGACTTGCTCTAGTTGTGTTTCTCGTATTGAGAAAAAAATTTCTGGGCTCAATGGAGTTATTAAATCAAGAGTTAACTTTAGTGCTGAGCAGGTATTTGTCGACTTGGATTCTGAGAAAATTATTCTTCCTGATATTCTAGAAGCCATTAAAAAAATTGGATTTGAGGTTCCAGTCAACCAGAAATCTTTTAGTGTAAAGGGTATGTCTTGTGCTTCTTGTGTTTCACGTGTAGAAAATAAATTATGTGATCTTTATGGTGTTCTAGGATCTCAGGTTAATTTAGCTACAGAAATAGTACGAATAGATTATATTTCATCTATTTCAGAACCACATCAATTTCAGAGCGCTCTTCAAGGTATTGGATATACTTTAGTTTCAAGTGATAGGGGAGAAAATGTAGTCAATAATCATAATGAAGAACATGAATTTGACGAACTAACTCCTCTTTTTCGAAGGTTTTTTTTTAGTTTGTCAATTATAGTTTTAATTTTTTTTAGCGGTTTGGATTGGGTTCGAATTTTTTTGCAAAATAATTTTTTAATAGAACATAATTTATTGTTACTACTATTGGCAACACCTGTTCAGTTTTGGGGAGGATCGATATTTTATAGACGTGCTTGGGCAGGATTAAAAAATGGATATTCAGATATGAATACTCTTATTGCAATTGGGACATCAGCTGCTTATTTTTTTAGCTTATCAGTAACACTTGTTCCAAATTTTTTATTGGGTACAGGACAGCAAGCTTTGGTTTACTTCGATTCTTCAGTCATGATTATTACTTTGGTTTTGCTGGGGAGATTACTTGAAGCAAAAGCAAAAAAAAAGGCTTCTAGTTCTATTCGTGGTTTGATTGGATTGCAGCCTAAAACAGCTAGAGTTGAACGTAATAATGTAGAGATTGATATTCCTGTTGTTGAGGTATTGCATGGCGAAATTATACATGTTCGTCCTGGCGAAAAGGTTCCTGTCGACGGCATTGTCATAAGTGGATCCTCCTCTATAGATGAGTCCATGATTAGTGGTGAAAGTATGCCGGTTGATAAAGTTCCTGCAGACACAGTTATAGGTGGGTCCTTTAATACAACTGGAGTTTTTAAGATGAGAGCCACGCGCTTGGGGGAAAATTCTGTTCTTTCTCAAATAGTTCGGTTTGTTACTGAGGCACAAGGCTCAAAGGCTCCGGTGCAAAGGTTGGTGGATAAGGTGTCCAGTATTTTTGTTCCTGTTGTAATTGGTGTCGCATCGTTGTCTTTTTTTAGTTGGTGGATTTTTGGTGAATATGCTCATCTCCCGACTTCTCCTTTTGTTTTTTCTCTTATGATTTTTATATCTGTCCTGGTTATTGCCTGTCCTTGCGCATTAGGATTAGCAACTCCAACTGCTATTATGGTTGGTACTGGTAGAGGTGCAGAATTAGGAGTTCTTGTTAAAGGGGGTGAGGTTTTTGAAAAAGTCGGAAAACTGAATATGATATTTTTGGACAAAACGGGGACTCTTACTAAAGGTATTCCTAAAGTTAATGATGTGATTGTTAATCCTAGCTCTGGAGTTTCTGAAAAGAATTTGTTGATTTACGCTGCTTCCCTTGAGAATCAATCTGAACACCCGTTGGCTCAGGCCGTTGTTAGAGAAGCTAAAAAAAGAAATTTAAAGATTGAAGAAGTTCAAGATTTTAAAGCTATGCCTGGTTTTGGGATTATGGCTTCCTTGAATCAGAAAAAAATTATCATAGGTAATATGAGTCTAATGTTAAAAAATGGAATTAACGTTGAACATTGGGCGGAACAACTAGAAAAACTTTCTAGGCAAGGAAAAACACTCATAATTGTAGCTGTTTCTGAAAATATTATTGGTGTGATAGCTACCTCAGATGAAATCAGGCCTCACGCCAAGGTTACCATTGAAAGACTGAAAAATATTGGGTTAGAGGTTGGCATTCTTACAGGTGACAATCGATATGTGGCAGAGTCTCTAGGGAATGAACTTAATATTAAGAATGTTATGTCAGGTTTGCTTCCGGTGGATAAATTGAATGAGATAAAAAAAGTTCAGACTAAAGGGTTTACGGTTGGAATGGTAGGAGATGGAATCAATGATGCGCCAGCACTCGCCCAATCTGATCTAGGAATTGCTGTAGGTTCAGGAACGGATATAGCTATAGAAGCTTCTGATATAACCTTGATGACTAATGACCTCAGAGCCGTGGCAGATGCTATCGAATTGAGCAAGAGAACAATGGCGAAAATTAAACAGAATCTATTTTGGGCATTTTTTTATAATTGTTTGGGGATTCCAATCGCTGCGGGAGTATTGTATACAACGTTTGGAGTATTGTTAACGCCTGTATACGCAGCCCTTGCAATGGCTTTCAGTTCTGTTTCTGTGATTAGCAACTCCTTGTTACTTAAAAAAATTCATTTTCCAAGGTAAGTTTTAAAAATTGTAATAGGTTGAGACAACCTTTGGCTTAGTTCTAAAAGATCTATAATGATCAATGGGAATAGAATTGATGCCATTGTAGCTTCATCTATAGATCAATTCGGAGGGGATTTATGGGTTTAGCTTTTGAGAAGTAAGGAGGCAATGTTTGAGCTAAAACTATTGTATAGGCTAACAGTTTTTAAAAGAAATCCGATTAATCTAAATTCACTCGAAATAGTCTTTTCCTTCTGTATTATTCAGTTCTTTATCATATGATAAAATAGTAATGTTCATTCTTCGGTTTTTTGGATGGGTAGTGTCTTTTTTTATCAATGGTTTGTTAGCGCCATGTCCAATTACTTTTAGGAAACGATCTTTGGGAAGGCCATTATTCATAAGCTCATTCATTGCTGATAATGCTCTTAAGGATGATAAGTCGATGTTAGTCATAGCGTTACCAGAAATAGGTACGCTATCGGTATGTCCCTCAATAATTATTTGATACGGCAACTCATTTAACCTTTCTGATAGCCACTTTATAACTCTTTTAGCATCTGGTGTTAGCTCAGATTCGCCACTTTTAAACATTGGTGTTTTCTTGTCGGTATCCATCACTTGAATGCT
>JAPYPM010000254.1 GCA_029937635.1 Nitrospinaceae bacterium | reverse complement strand
AGATAATACTAGCAAGCAAAACAAAGGCTGATGATATCTCTCGACTTTGGGCAAAATTACCTTTTTCCTGAGTGTCGGTAATTTTTTTGGACGACGCCTCCTCAGTTTTTGAGTCTTTATTTTCGTCAGCCATTATGAGAGTCGCATAAAGTTATGGTTTAAAAGATTGCATGATACCCAAAAATCTTTCGGGAAGTTGTTCTACTTCCCCTTGAATAATCATGCTAAAAAATGACATCGACATACCAACCATGAGCAAACCCACTCCAATTTGTAATGGAAAACCCACGATAAAGACATTCATTTGCGGCACAGTTCTAGCGACTAAACCGAGTCCCACGCTGATAAAAAATAAGATCGCCATAATAGGCGCGGCAATCTTGATTGCAGTTAAAAACGTAGCCTTAAAAAGTAGCAATATAATTTCTGGAGTGAATGTAGAGAAATTTATCTGGGAGGGATTAATTAAAAAAAAACTTTCAACAATTGCCCCAATAATAATATGGTGCGCGTCTAAAGCCAGAAACATAAGAATGGCAAGTATATTGTGAAATTGTGCTGTGATCGAAACCTGGGTCTCGGTTTGTGGATCAAGAACATTAACCACTCCAAATCCCATTTGAAAATCAATAATGGTTCCGGCAATCTGAACAGCCGCAAACAATAACTTTGCTGAATAAGCTACAGCCAAACCAATTGTAATCTCTGAAAATAAACTAACTGCAAGGTCAAACAACCCCTTAGGGTCATGCATTGGTGTAGAACGTACTACAGGAAACACTGCAATCGAAATAAAAAGAATCAATCCGATCTTGATACGACTAGGAACCTGTGAACTCCCCAGGATAGGAATAAACATAATGAGTGCGCCAACACGAAGCAAAACAAATAAAAAATTCTGATATTCAATTGGGCTAAGATCAAAAATACCCATCACTGAATATAGTCAGGAAAATTAATTAGTATATTGGATGTAAACGTAAGCATCAGTTCAAGAAGCCACGGGAAAAAAACAATCAATGAAAAGAAAACAGCTAAAATTTTTGGAATGAAGGTCAACGTCAGCTCTTGAATCGAAGTCACTGCCTGAAATATAGACACTAACAAACCCGTAACAAGCCCAAACCCTAGCATCGGCGCAGACAGTAGCAAGGTCGTCTTGATGCTCTCCATAGCAAAATCTATAATAAAAGCCTGATCCATATTCCCTCCTCTAACTGAAACTTTTCATTAATGAACCAACAGTCAAGTACCAACCATCAACCATAACAAACAACATCAACTTAAAAGGTAAAGAAATAAGTACTGGCGGTAGCATCATCATACCCATTGACAGAAGAATACTAGCAACCACCATGTCAAGAATTAAAAATGGAATATAAATAAGAAACCCTATCTGAAATGCAGTCTTTAACTCGCTAATGATAAAAGCTGGAACTATTGTTTGTATGCTAATATCTTCTTCAGTATTAGGATTTTTTTCCTCAGACATGTTAATAAATAATAAAAGGTCTTTTTCGCGAGTTTGACTTAACATGAATCTTTTAATAGGTATTTCTGCAAGCTTTAAAGCCTCAAACTGGCCTAGTTCTTCCTCCATATAGGGCTTTAATGCACCCTCGTTTATTTCACTCCAAACAGGGCCCATTACAAACATAGTCAAAAACAAGGCAAGCCCAATAAGGATTTGAGTAGGCGGCGTTTGTTGAGTCCCCATGGCCTGTCGTAAAAATGAAAGAACAATAATTATTCTTGCGAAAGAAGTCGTCATGATCAAAATCGCGGGAGCAAGGGTCAAAATTGTCAGTAAGACCAAAATTTGCAAGGCACTTGAAACTTTTTCTGGGTCATCTGCATTCTCAAAACCAAGAGTGATATTTGGAAGTGGAATCGCTTCTGACTCGGGAACAAAGCTTATTACAAAAAATAAACTTAAGACCACACACCCGCATAAAATTATTTTCTTCAAGTCAAATATCATGCAGTCCTCAACTTTCTCGTATGGCGTCTTATTTTTTCCGTTACAGCATCAACAGAATCTTGCTTACCAGATTTAGTGCCGGAAAACTGTTTGAGGTATTTAGAAAACATGTGAGCGGCATTGGAAGAAGCCAATGAAGTATTTGCGGGGACATTCTTGGAGTCACCCTGCTTCCAATCTGTGGGAGAGGTATTACCACCATGTGCATTTTTAATTTCTTCTATTCGACTAGGTTCACGAATACTTGTCAGCAATGAAATATTCTGATCTGAAATTCCAAGCACTAAAATTTCTCCAGCTACTTCAACAAGGGCTATATTCTTTTTGGGGGCCAGAAAGTTTGTACTCAAAACCTGAACAAGCTTTCCACCTCCAAAAGCAGTATTTTTCAAAACATATTTTTTAAATCCAAAAAACAAAAGAAATATTAACCCTAAAACTAACGAGAGAGTTGTTATCATTCTTAAGCCGGAAGAAAAGAAGCTTACTGGTTCTGATTTTTTTTTATCTTCAGGTGGGTGAAGACCAAAGGATGTTTTTTTCACCAAACCTCTAGATTCCTCAATTTTGTTCTCAGCTGACCTCCACTTGGGCTTATTATTATATGAAGCAGTTTTTATTTTTTTAGCCACATTTAACTTCAGATCATCGGAATTTAAAGGGGTTGTTTTTTTTTCCTCAAAAAGAAGCGGTTTAGATTCAGGTATTTTTTCTTCTTTAAAATTTTTATTTATTTTATTAATGTTATTTGTCTGTTTATTTTCATTAAACTTTCCTGCCGTTCGTGCAAGCAATTGACCTAGAATATCGGCCTCACCGCGGTCAACTCTTACAACTAAAGAGTTCCCTTCCTTTTGTATATGAAATCTGTTTTCATAATCACCCTCCGTTTCTGCCCCCAATATAAAACGAACACGCATTGTTTTTGAATTAAATTGAGATACGTATACTTGACTAATTTGAGAATCATCTGTTTTTAAAAATTGTTTAGCTGGCTGTGAGTATGCCAAAGGAAAATCAACCTGAATTGATTTGTCAAAAAAAACAGGATCCCGTAAGTGCACTAAAGGCTTTTTGAAGTGAAATTTAACCACTAGATCATCTGCTGTAGATTGAATTTCTACATTTTCCAAACGATTCATATTTGTCAAGTTGACCTTAGCCTCGAGAGCTAGGGGATCTAAAAGAACATATAGAGACATAAAAACTATGAGGCCCTTTTTCCAATTCATAAGCCTATTCCTTATAAAATTTTATTTTGATCTTAATCGTCAAATTCCTGACTATAAAACTACTCAAGACGACAAATTGCAAACGCCATACCGCGCAGTACTAATTAAAAAAAAATAAATCTGCCGAGTTTTATTTTAATTATTCAATGTTGAATGTTGATTAAGCGCCAAAAGTATTCAGCATGAAATTTTTAGTTCGCATATGACATAATTATTTAGCGTAGCTCAAAGCTATATCCTAAAAAGTCGAAGCCTTTAGCGATCCGACCTATGAAAGT
>JAPYPM010000253.1 GCA_029937635.1 Nitrospinaceae bacterium | reverse complement strand
CATCATCATTAACCTCAATAATCTGACAGCCGGCTTTATGTTGAGAGTGCAAACCAACCGAACTTCGAACAACATTACCCTGAATTCCTGCTATCAGGTCATGGTAATATAGACCTCCCAAACCAAAATGTATTATTGCGCTAAAAGCTTTTTCTTTATCGAGTTCAAGTGCTCTTTCAAATTCAGCCTTCGCTTCATCAATCTCCTCTAATTCTGCTAAAGCTTCCCCTAAATTGTAATGATGAACACAATTCTCCGGCTCCTCCTCAATCTGGAGACGGAACTCTTCTATTTGAGCTTCAAGGTCAAACTCGACCTCCTCCCCTTCTTCCTCTAAATCAAGCTCTGAGGTATCAGGGTCTTGAGCACTTGTATCATCCTGCTCTATTCCATTTTCCTTAGCGACAGAAGGAGTTGTATCTTCTGGTTTTACCTCAGCCAACTCTTTCTCGAGTTCCTCAGGTTTTACTTCTTCCGATCTCTGTTCGACTCCATAGGCCTGATATTTTCTTCCAGTTTTATCTTTCCATGTTTTATCTTTGCCATCCTCTTTCATAGTGTAAGGAATCTCCACATTAGGAAACAAAACACCTTGTTCTTTTTAATCAAGTTGATCTACCTTAACTCCTAGTTCAGCTTTGGATTCTGTTCCCGAAACAACCTTTGCTTTGGCTTTAGACTCAGATTCCAACTCCTTTTTCGAGTCAGCTAACGAACCACCTTTTAAAGTCCCTCTCACTGCTCGGATCACAGAAAGAGAAGCAGACCCGGCAGCTTGGTTCTTCTTCCCTTTCTTAATACTAGGATACGCTTTACCACGAAGAAAGTTTACATGCCAAGCATATATATCTTTGTGCTCCTCACTAGTCCAAAAGCAACAACTAGTGTATCCAAATATTGGATCCATATGGACTTCGTTAGTTGTCCAGTAATAAAACCATGGAATACTTTTATCCTTTTCATACAATGTTAGCAGTTCTTTACGCGTAGGAAGTCTCCAGTCACTGTGGCCAGCAAATTTTTGTTTGTTCTTTTTTTCAACATAAAGTTGTGCAGCCTCCCAGTTTGTCCATTCTTTTTTCTCCTGGTAAGAGTCCTGAAGTTTCCACATCAATCCATATTTCAAGTCTGAAACGGTACCGTCCTGGTTATTTAGATAACGAAGATCACCAGAAAGTTTTAATGGGGGCTTGGGAGCAGTCATTGAGCGAATTTGATTCTCGAACAAAGAGTCGCTTCCATCAGAAGGTTCACCCGCAAAAACCTTTTGCTCCATTCCAAACAGAATAACTGGGAACATCATTAACACAAAAAACAACAGGAGATAATTTAGTGTGTCGCTAGGTATTCTATGAGCCAATTCCTAACTCCTAATTTATTACTACCAATAAAGTACTCTGAGAGATTTATGCGAAAAAGTAGTTAATCTTCTGCAGGCGCCCAATCTGGCTCCCAAGAGAGTCCAATCCCAGCAGGATCTTTGAACTGACTGGCTTCCTTTCCAATCACACCCCACTTAGCAACGAAGTTAAGGTCTGGGTCAAATTTTTGAATACGCTGATTAATTGTATCTACTACAAATAAATAACCATAAGGATCCAAAGCTAAAGAGGATGGACAGTTGAACTGACCGTCTCTTTTCCCCATTTCACCTATTACTCGCTGAAGGTAACCCTCACGATTAAAAACCTGCAAACGATTCTGACTCTTTTCCGCCACAATGATATTGCCATCATTTTGCACGGCAATACCATTTGGAAAATTCAGCCTCCCCTCCTCAAACCCATACTCTCCAAACTTTGATAAAAATTGTCCATCTTCATTAAAAATTTGGACTCTCTGGTTATCTCTATCTGCAACATAAATGTTTCCTTCCTTATCTAAAGCAACTCCTGTAGGGAACTTCATGAATCCATCAAAATTACCTGGGAACCCAAAACCAAGTAAAAACTCTCCGTCTTCGTCATAGCGTTTAATGCTGTGATTAGATGAGTCTACTACAAGGATTGTCCCTGTAGACTCTGCAATAATATTTTCTGGAAAGTAAAATTTTTCTTGCCCCCAACCTTCCGTTCCAACTTCTAAAATAAAGTCCCAATCCTCATCAAATTTTTGAATACGGTGACAACCTGAATCCACTACCCAGATGTTTCCCTCTGCATCTATCGTAACCCCACTCGGTGTTTTAAACTCTCCCGGATTATATGGTGGCCTCGTTCCGCCTGAAGTACCGAACTGAGAGATGAATTCCCCATTGCCATCAAATTTTTGAATACGATCATTCCCAGCGTCTGCGATCCAAACATATAATTTACTATGATCGATTTCAGGCTTTGTCTCTTCTAGTTGAGTTTCCTCATATGCGACGTCAAGGGACGACTCATTAGTTTTCTTTTCAACCATTGCTTTCTGATCTTTTTCTTCTGACATACAAAAATCTCCCGTCCCTTAAAAATCTTAAAAAAATAGCCAAAAACTGAAAAGGCCCCGCAAGCGGGGCTCTTCGCTTTATCCCAAAAAGGGATCTTCCAATAAAATATAACCCGAAAAAAGCTTTAAGGGTCTATCAACCATATACCCTAGAAGCTCAAATCAATCAAGGTTCGATAAGCTTCCAAAAATTTTACCGCACTAAAAGTTGCTTTACATCAAGAACTTGATATTCAAAATCACAAGCTTTTTGGAGCTCTTCTAACCGCTCATTCCAGTTAGTTTTAAAGTTTTCCAAACTCTCAGACTTTGGTTTTTTCTTCATTAAGCTCACTTCTTTGTACAAGGGCTTAACAATATTCTTATGAACTTGCTGAAGGGTATTTCTTAGCTTTAGAATGCAGTCCTTGGTAACCTGCTCGCGAGTAACTCCATCTACCTTTTCTAATAAACGTAAGAAGGCCTCTATAGTATTTATTTGTGTCATGTAACTTTCTGCCAGCATGTGGTTATACTTTAATCCATGATCAATATAAGCAGGCATAAGAAACATCCCAACATGATGATCAAACTTAACCGAAAGGGTAATCAACTTCTGCAGATAATCAACTTCTCTAAGGTCTTCTTCTTCGTCCTGACCATCTGCTAGTTCCTTGGATGCCTTCTCCTTTTCTTCTAGCAATTCCTTCTTAATTTTCTCAAGTTCCTGAAGGTCTGATAAGGAGTCTGCATCTATCACATCAGATGCTTCAGAATCTTTTTTTTCTTCTTCGTTTGCCGCGGTTTCCTGGTCACTCAAAGGAATGTCTCCTCAATCGATGATAAAGTTTAAATACAACTCTATAAATTACAACATACTTAGGGGTTAAGTTCTGATTATAGTCATTTCACTATTATGTGTCAAGGAGAACTGGGGCAGTGAAATCGTAACGCTCTTTATACTACTAGTTAAGAAATCGTAGCCTATAATATTAGGCTCCACAACATATCAAATCATACACTTGAACCAAGTATCAAATGCTTCGTTGACAGCCTAAATATCCTAATATAGTCTTGACTTATAA
>JAPYPM010000252.1 GCA_029937635.1 Nitrospinaceae bacterium | reverse complement strand
GGAAGAGTACGCCGAGATGGGGCGTGTCATTATATTTGGGACAAAACAGGTGGCCGGCCAGAAGGCTATTGGAAAAGGCCAGTGTCCTCTTTGTCACACATTTGAAGCGGGAGATAATATCGGTCGTTGTCCGAACCTCTTTGGAGTTAATGAGCGTGGCGTTACTCGGGTTAAGGAGGATCGTTATCTCAATGAGCCAGTTAAGGTAGGAGAAATAGAGCCTAAGTCTGGAATCGTAAAAGGTGCTCCGGATCAAATCCCTGAAGAGTACCGACGGGAGGGAGCGGGTGGACATGATTCGATGACAGCGGAGGACTATATCCGTGAATCGGTGATGTGTCCAAGCTGTTACGTTGTTAAAGGATTTGGTAAGGCTGGGGATAAGGTGAGCCCGATGCCTGTCATTACCAAACCACCGATTAGTTTGAGCCCGATTGAGGTCAATGCGGTCATCGCTTATCTGCAGTCTTATAATGAGCCAGGTGACTACTCTAAGGTAACCGTGCCACTTCCTTCAGCTGATGAGGGTCCAACAGAAACAGCAGAAGATGAAGGTGACGCTCCTATTTTCGTTACTGGCGCTGAGCCTATCGGCGAGATGATTAATACGCTTGGTTGTCCTTTGTGTCATACAATACCTGGTATCGAGGGCGCGGAAGGTGAGCTTGGTCCTAAGTTGCATGAGAAGGTCAATGCTCCGAAACGCATTAAGGATCCACGTTACAAGGGCAAAGCAAAGAATACTAAGGAGTACGTGCGGGAGTCAATTTTGAATCCCAATGCATATATAGTGATGAATGAAGAAGAGAATGAACTTTTCCCAGAGGGTCTTATGCCTCAGGATTTTAAAAATAAACTATCGGTAGACGCTATCGATAAACTAGTTGATTTTATCAGTCAGACAGAAGGCTAAACGATAGGAGAAGTTACAAATGAATAAAATATTACTTAGTTTGATCCTGGCGGTAGGTGGTTTAGCTGTCTTCCATTATGGGTTGTTTCCTATCTTTACGCCTAAGGAAGCCGGGTGGATAACGAATCGCTATGTTTATTATCTGCTTTTTGTGTTTTATATGATTGTGGTGAATGTGGGTATGAGGTTGCAGCCGCCTATGGCTCTTAAGGCCCTGTATGTATGGCTTTTGGGGTTTTATTTTTACGATGCTATCCTTTCGCCCCATATCCCATGGACTCTCTTCATCACATATATGATGCTGTGGTCGATCGGAACTTTTCTTTATATCAGTCAAGATCCAATCACTTTCCGAGAGTTTAGGTCTCCTATAGTTAAAACCATTATAGGTGAGTATAAGATAGCTCGAGTTGTTGTGTTCACGTTGATGCCGATACTAGTCGGATTTGCAACCTATAATACAATCTATCCTTCTTTTGCTGAGCCCGTTGAGCTAAGAACGGTTCATCCGGCACCGCCTTCTACTACCAAGGTACACGGTAAAACTTACAAGCTCGAGGAGATCGGTAATCCGTTCAGAACTGACGAGCAGGATAATTATAAAGATAGTTTCCCATTCCTTGATAAAACGGAATATATGAAAAATGTAACTGAAGGTGGAACCATCTTTTTTCAGAACTGTCATTACTGTCATGGTGACCAGTTGAACGGGCTGGGCATGTTCTCCCACGCATTCAACCCAACACCAGCTAACTTTATTGATCCTGGTACTATTGCTATGTTACAGGAGTCATTCCTGTTCTGGCGTGTATCTAAGGGTGGGCCGGGGCTTCCAAATGAGTCGACGCCTTGGTCTTCAGCAATGCCTCCCTGGGAAGAGCATCTAACAACAGATGAAATCTGGAAAGTTATTCTTTTCGAATACTGGTATACCGGGTGGCATCCACGGACCTTTGATACAGAAGGATCTACGGCTGAATAATATTTAAATTGTTGATATACGGTTGAAACAATAACCTTAAAATATTTAGTGGGGATTAAAATGAACATTAAAATTACAACTGGAAAGATACTAAAGATTCTTCTGGTTCTTACGTTTTTCGTGTTACTTACGGGAACGGCTGCGGCAGAAGACGTGCCGGCTGACCCAATCCAGCAGGATAAGTTGGAAGCTGGGAAAAAAGTATATTTCAAAAGGTGTGTGTGGTGTCATGGAGTTGAAGGTGGTGGTGATGGCCCTTCTCACGACCGATTGTTCACTAAGCCTAGGAACTTTATCCAAGGAACCTTCAAGATTCGTTGGACCAACTCTGGTGAGTTACCAAGAGACAAGGATCTGATTAACACGGTCACTAATGGTCTTGCCGGATCAGCTATGCCAGCCTGGGGTGATTTTTTAAGTAAAGAAGAAATTGTGTCTGTTGTTCAGTTTGTGAAGAGTCTTGTTCAGGATCGCGATTGGAGTGATGAAGATGAGACGGTTGAAGATGTAGTTACGGAACTCGGAGATAATCCTTGGGGATCAACTGCACCTTACCACTTGGATATTCCTCAGGAAGCCATCGACGAAGGTAAGAAAATAATGGTGGCCAATAAGTGTTTTGAGTGTCACGGTGGAGAGGGTGCTGGAGATGGCAATCCTACTATGAAGGACGACTGGGGATTTCCTATCGTTGCCGCTAGCTGGAAGGAGTGCTGGAATTTTCGTGGGGCACGGCGTAATCACTATGATCCATTCAACGTAGCACGCACTGTTTCAACCGGATTGAATGGAACTCCGATGCCTAACTTTAGAGATAAAATCAGCATTGAGGATCGATGGAAATTGGCAGCTTTTGTGAATTCATTATGTCCACGGAAAAAGATCGATAAGCTGACCAATAAACCCATTCCGGACTTTTTGATCGCTGCTAAGTACAAAGAGGGTGAAATAGTACCTAAGATTTCTGATCCGATGTGGCAAGTCCCTGACCATGATCCTACAATAGTAGATCGCTCTGAGGAGAAGGTTGATCATCCTAGAAGAAACTATATCGCTTTGGCGGGCCAGATCACTATTGGTGAGAGGAACTTTGATCCAAAGTCAGATAACCTTTGGGTTTCTGCTCAATGGAACAAGGATCAAGGAATTTTCTACCTTGTCGAGTATGATAACCGATTTCTCTCTACCGACCCGGAATACCCTGATGCAGTTGCCATCCAGTGGCCTGCCAAGTTACAGGATTTGTTTGGAGCTGAGAAGCCTTACTTTATCCACGGCGATAGCAAAAAGCCAGTTGATCTTTGGAAGGCATCGTTTATGGCTAAGGACTATAACGCTACCAATGCAGCTAGGGAAGAGGGATATCAGTTGGATGTCACGGTAGAAGAGCTTAACGGAAATGGTTACCAAACGTTAGCCGCAAAGGATGCTGAACCAAATGTCAAAGTAGTAGATGCCATATACCAGCAGGGTCGTGTCAAGGTTATGTTCCACCGATCTTTAACCACCGACGGTGACATGGATGTTCAGATTCCTGCAGAAACATTCATTCCCGTAGCATTTATGCAGTGGGCGGGTGCTGATAAAGAGAAAGACGAG
>JAPYPM010000251.1:206-3516 GCA_029937635.1 Nitrospinaceae bacterium | reverse complement strand
TTAGTATTAATCATCTTTTACACTGCTCCGCAGTTTCTCATAATTAGAGTTAGTGATTGATCTAAAACTCAGTGCTGATGTAGATCCTGTCCCCGTCCTCGACGTAAACTAGGGTCTCTCCCTCCTTCACGTTCATCTTTTTTCTCACTTGCTCGGGGATGGTTACCTGGTACCTGATAGTTATCTTGGATGATCCTAGCACTTTGCCCATAATATAGGCGTATGTTCAGCAAGAATATTAAGAAAACCAAGTATACCAAGATTACCAAGATAATTATGTTGAAAATTAAATATTTTTAGCAATGGAAATAATGCGTTCTAAAGTTTTGTCCGAAAGATATTGATCATAGTATCTTTTTGCAATTGCATAATCATCTCTTTTTTTTAATCCCTCCATTTTACTCCAAACATTAATTTTCCAGGTACCAGGTTCCAACACAAAATCTCCCAAAAAAGTTGAGGAAGCGGTTGTTTTATTTTTGCATTCCACTACGATGGACTTGAGATTTTTTCGTTCTTGATCTTTTTTTAATTTACCAGTAGATTTTGTTTCTTTTACAAAAACCTTAACTTTCTCTGTAAAAGAAATGTCTCCAAATTGTTTAGGGTAATGCCAATAATTTGGGTTTTTCCAAATCAAGGTATTACTTTCTAAGTATTTAGAGGTTAATTTTTTTTTCTCGCCATTTTCTACAACTCCCGATAATAAAGTACCACATTTTTTTCCTTTTGCTGTTGATCTAATTTTAATTGTACTTGGTTTATGATCACCATTGACCCAAAAAATTTCCGGAGAGGGCCAAAAAACATCTTTTGGAAATTTTCTACCAACACCTGTAGATGGGTCCAATTCTTTGCCTGAAACAACATAGTCAATTTTAACTTTATAATCATCAAGGTTAAAGAAAAAATCAAATTTTGTTGAGAGTTTTTTATATTTTAAAAAAGAACCAAGAACATCTTTTTTTCTCTTCTTGAATGTGTTTTTTAAATTAATAAGATTTTTAATTCCTCGGAGTGTTTCTTCAGAAAGTTTATCGATATTTTTTTCTTCTGATTTATCCAAAAGTACAATTTTTTCAGATGTATTGTTGTTGCAACCAAGTTCACTAATTACTTCTGTAATCAATTTTATTTTCGTTGTCTCTACTTTCTTCAAATCATCTTCATTTAACCATTGTTTAGTACTTTCTTCAACATCATTTACAAATACACGTTCCCCATGTTTATCTAAAAGACTTGCAAAAATCACAAATATTTTTTCAGATTTTATTTTTTTTGTGGGATTGTCTGTTTTCCATTTATTCATTCCTTCAAATTGACTATCATAAACTGAAATCCACTCATAGTTTTTAGGACTATTTTTTATCTCTAGGAAAATATGGGGTTCTCTTTCTTCAGCATTATATTTGACTTTGATTACGTCCGGTTGCCCATATTCAAATTCACTTTGAACGGTATCATCTGGAATAATTTCTTTTGAATCACTTTGATTTTGTTCTAAAATTTTACATACTCCGTATTCAACAATTTTACCAATCATTTGATCTTCTAAAATCTGACCCAAACTTCTTTCCTTTGTTCCCGTTCTATCTTTGACCACTTTGTCGGGATTGATAAAATAATCAAGACCAAAATTAAAAGCCTTTTCAAACATTTGAGTAGTTATGTTGCATTCTAATGATGTTGATATCATTTCGGATCTAATCATTTTTCATCTAAGGTAATTTGATGAACTCCAAATATTCCAAAATTGTCAAGGTCATATCCGATACGTTCCGGTTGGCTTGATGCCGTGGGCCTCTATGATTGACCTCTTGATGCTGAACCTAGGCCTTCTCCCCTGCTCCTGCTGATCACGAAACGTCTGTGTCTTGCTTACCTGGTGGTTGTAAACTAGTTTATTTGGGATTTTGTAGACGTCGTACGTTCCGTCAAAGTTTCCATCTCGGTAAAAATCCAAAAGGTAAATCACGTCCCACACAGAGGTTGGTCCAAAGCTTGTAAGGTCCCACCTGATCGTGGTTGCCTTTATCTGAATCCTCTCGTTTGTTTTTGGGTTGTAACAGTCGTACGAGCTTGGCGTTCCCCTGACATTGAGAACTCGCGGGCATTCAAACTCCAAAGAAAATGCTCCCTCAGAGATCCCTTCAGGCAAGTTGGGTGCCCTTGACTCAAACTCATTCAGTCCCATTTTTAGCTGCACCCATGCTTTGTACAGCTTCTTTAGCTTTGGCCTGTCGCCCTCCTCTGCCTTTAGGAGATCCGCCTCGTACTCCGTTCCGTCTACAATAATTTTATCAGTATACCTTAACACGCAGAGTTTTCGCTTCTTTTGAATTAAAAGAGGACCAAGCGCACCACGATTGCCAAGAATTAAAAAATCTGCAACTGTCTCTAAACACTCAGAAGACCATCAAAATACTCGTTCCACATATCCTCAATTGAACCCCCTGCTATGTTTAGCCGGTCCATCGCGTCGCCAAAAACATCCTCGGAGAGTTCATCCACCTGAAACTCTGTCCTGATTGTAATTTGAAAATCCTTCCCGTCATTTACCGTTTCAAAAAAATCCAGATCCCCTACACCATCTGCACCTGCAAGCAGTTCCTTGAATCTTGCCTGCTCCTTGGGGGTTTGCTGAAAGAACACTTCCCTCACATTGCCACCCATTATTATCTCCGAACCGCAGCAGACCTTCCCTGACCCCTTTAGCTTGAAGACCTCCTCGCTTTCATCTTCGAGTCCAGGCGGGGTAAGAAAAAGCCTAAAGTCGTCGTGTGGCATCATGCCGTCCCTCACGCCATAGTCGTTTGCCTCCAGCATGAGTCTTATGCGTTTGAGCTCTTTTGCAAACAAAGTCAACTACTGTACCATTGTTTTTTTGTTTAAAAATAGTTTAATCCGGGAGTTCTTACTTTTGATAATGGCAGGGCATAAGAGTAGTGTCAATGTAACTTTTATCTAGTCAAAAAGGAACCCAAAATTATCTAGATTTAAAATGAACAAAACAATGATGGAGATACTGGCATGCCCAATAGACAAGAACCACCCCTTGGAATTATTTGAGATTAATCAAAAAGAAGATGTTGTAATTGAGGGGGCAATATTTTGTCCAAAGTGTTCCCGATTTTATCCAATTATAGAAGAGATCCCAATAATGCTTCCAGACGACTTGAGGGATAAAAAGCATGAAATGGAATTTTTAAAAAATAATAAAGATAAATTGCCTGAAAAAATTACTGCACAGGCAAACCCATGGCATTTGTGATATGACGGTTACAAATTACATTTCTGAAAAGGCAAAGAT
>JAPYPM010000251.1:0-196 GCA_029937635.1 Nitrospinaceae bacterium | reverse complement strand
TCCAAAATGTTCTAGATTTTATCCAATAATGGAAGAAATTCCAATAATGTTACCTGATGATCTTAGAGACAAAAAGCATGAAATGGAATTTTTAAAAAATAATAAAGATAAATTGCCTGAAAAAATTACTGCACAGGCAAACCCATGGCATTTGTGATATGACGGTTACAAATTACATTTCTGAAAAGGCAAAGAT
>JAPYPM010000250.1 GCA_029937635.1 Nitrospinaceae bacterium | reverse complement strand
AAGCGCATCAATCAGAGGACTCACTGCAGAGAGATTACCTGAGTTTCCAAGAGCCACAGCAACATTTCTCAATAGACCTCTGCGTTTTGTTCTTTTTACGGGGCTTTTTTTGAAGCGATTTCTAAAACCCTCGTCGTTCAGACGTATTAGTTCAATAAGCTGAAAAGAGCCATCTTGCGCTCGAAATGCTTCCTCATCTGTCTTCACAGCAAATGAATTCCAAGGGCAGACGACCTGACAATCATCGCAACCATAAATATGATTTCCTATAGCCTTTCTAAACTCTATGGGTATAACGCCTTTAAGTTCAATTGTTAGATATGAAATACATTTTCTTGAATCCAGAATATAAGGAGCAACTATTGCTTTTGTCGGACAAATATCTATACAACTTCTGCAAGTACCACATTTATCTAATGAAGGTTCTGAATCTTCCAGAGCAACATCTACTAGAATTTCGGAAATGAAATAATAAGAACCTATATGCTCGGTTATTAAATTAGTATGTTTCCCAACCCAACCCAACCCTGCACTTTGTGCTAATGGTTTTTCCAAGATGGGACCAGTATCAATGTATATTTTTGTCCGACATCCCTTAAATTCTTCTTTGATTTTTTTCTCTAACTTTTTATGTTTTTGTATCAATACTTCGTGATAATCTTCATTAAGGGCATAGAGTGAAAAATCTCCCCTATCTTTTTCATGAATAAAATTCATGTTCTTGTCTTCGGTCATATAATTTGTTCTTAGGCAAACAACTGATTGCACTCTGGAAAGAACTGCATCTAAACTTGACCGTTTTTCAGCATTACGACTCATATAAGACATTTCGCCCTGATAATCCAAATCGAGCCACTCCTTATAGTTTTCTATAGATTTGGAAGGTAATCCTCGAGTCACCCCGAAACCATCAAAACCTAATTCCTTTGCAAAATTCTCTATACGTATTGTTTTTTTCTTAACTAAGGACATTTTAAATATTCTTAAATTTGATTTTGCGATCGTGACTTCAGTTTACATTCCTATTATAATTTATATTATATTTTTTCTAAATTAAACACGATATCTTAGATAAGAAATAAACTTTATGAATAAAACAGGGTATATTTTTCACCCTCAATATCTTAAACACGACACACAATCTCATCCTGAAAATTCAGGACGACTAAGAGCTATACAAGATAGAATCAAGTCATCAGAAATATACCCACATTTGCACTTTCCAGAACCCCGTTGTGCTACCGACGATGAGCTTAAAAAAAATCATGATCTTGATCACATTAACCACGTACGTAACAGTTGCCAAAATGGTACTCAAAATCTAGATGGAGACACTGTTATTTGTTCAGAGTCCTGGGATGCCGCTGTTTTAAGTGCAGGAGCCGGTCTAACAGCTGTTGATAAAATTATATCCGGGGAACTAGACAATGCATTTGCTGCAGTGCGCCCACCGGGGCATCATGCAGAAAAAGATCGCGCAATGGGATTTTGTTTGTTTAACAATGTTGCCATAGCAGCCCGATACGCTATCAATAAACATAAGCTTAATCGAGTGTGTATTTTTGATTGGGATGTTCACCATGGAAATGGGACACAACATTCTTTTTATTCCGATCCGTCCGTCTATTATAGTAGCATCCACCAATACCCATTTTATCCAGGAACGGGTGACAAAATTGAAACTGGTACTGGAGATGGCTTAGGAACAACTCTAAACTTTCCCCTCGATGCTTTTTCTGAAGATTCTACCTATCTGGATATTATTGGTAATAAACTCATACCAAAAATTCAGAACTTTAAACCCGATTTAATAATTATTTCTGCCGGATTCGATGCGCATGAAGATGACCCTCTTGGTCAAATGAAAGTTTCATCCGATTGTTATCGTAAAATGACTTCAATGATTTTAAAACTGGCTGAAGAGGTTTGTGATGGAAGGTTACTTTCTATGCTAGAAGGAGGTTACAATCATAAAGCCTTGGCTGATTCGGTGCTCAACCATGTTGACGCTTTGCTAACAGGGTTTTGATGAACAGGGGTAAAAAAAAATGTGTGTTGTTGGTTCTTGCTTCGCGGGTAAGTTTAGCCGTACCTTTAATATAAAATCCCTCTATTGAATAATCTTTTTCTGTCCAAAAAACATGACTACAATTGAAGATACTAATATTAATGACAGGATAATTATTTTGTCATTAATAGTTGCTCTTGGGGTGGTTCTACACCGACTAGAGATACTTATTCCTCTACCTTCTCCATGGATTAAATTAGGGCTTGCCAATGTAATGACTCTCGTTACACTTATATTTTTCGGTCTTCGCGATGCAGTAACGGTTACTCTGTTAAGGATAATGTTAGGCTCGATTATTGGTGGAACATTTCTAAGCCCAACATTTTTATTGAGCTTATCTGGAGGCGTAACATCTGTCTTTGTAATGCACTGGGTATATCAACGTGGTAAAAGTCCGTTTAGCTTAGTCGGCGTAAGTATTTGTGCGGCTTACACGCATACTCTCACAACTGTTGCATGTATCTATTTTTTCTGGGTTCAGCAGGAATTCATCTTTAAGATCTTACCAGTTTTTTTTATCTTCACACTTATAGCGGGTATTCTTACAGGTATCATTGCAAATTTCATAGCTATAAAATTAATAGCAATAAAATTCGTTTTTAAATCATCAGTTTTAAAAAATTATTAGTACTTTCTTAAATTTTATTAACGTGAAGTATCGTCAGGACACCTTAAAACTTTACATTAAGAATTTACTTATTTTTTAAATAACCCCAAACGCCTAACTATTTTCTCTATAGCTTTGGAAACCTCTGTTACGCTTATACTCTCAAGGCATTCTGGTTTATGGTGCAAAGAAGGTAAGCATTCCTCAAAAAATCGTTGCCTGCAAGGAGAGCATGGGTAGTTTCTGGTCACTATTTCTTGTCTTTCTATATCGATAAAAGGTCCTGTCGTCGCTGCCTGTCCTGGACCAAAAATACCTACTACCGGCGTATTTGTCAGTGAAGCCATGTGTAATAATCCACTATCATTACCAATGAATAGTTGACTTATCTTAATCAGTTGAGCGATTTCAGTAAGATCAAGTTTTTCAATGATTCTTATATTTTGAGAAGGACAAAAAGAACTAATTTTTTCAAGTAATGACTTCTCTTTATTATTGCCTAGGAGAATAATTTTTACGGGGTAAGCTTTGATAAGGTTTTGGCAAAGTATACCAAAGCGCTCAGCATGCCATGCACGCTCAATTTTTGATGCCCCCGGGTGAATGGTTATTAAAAAATCTTTTCTATCCAACTCTCTTTCTTTTAGAACCTTCTTCAAAACTTGACTACTACTAGTCCACTTAAAATGGTAGCGTTCGGGGGATAATTTTGAATTTAAGGGAAAAAGAATTTTGTGATAATAGTTGACACGATATAGCGTTTTTTTTTCTTTTTGGGTAGTTGAAATTGAATGTGTTAGAAGCAATTGTCGTTTATCTGTAGAATAACCAATACGAACTCTTGC
>JAPYPM010000249.1 GCA_029937635.1 Nitrospinaceae bacterium | reverse complement strand
CTACATAACTATTTTTGATAAAAAAAAATGGAACCCTTGGCCTATTACCATTATTTCAATTATCTATTTTCACACAATGTACGTTTCTTTTGCGGGGATCATATTGGGGGTATTAGTTCATTTTTACATTAACCGAAAATCTACAGCACCAGACAACTACAAACGAGTTACACAAGCCGCAATCATAACATCTATATTTACCCTGCCTTGGTTGTGGTTTATTTTTCCTATATTTGAAAAAATTCCTGAATTCTATATAGCTCACGGTGACCAAATAGATATCAGTGGTTGGCGTTTCCTGAAACATTTCGCAGGATTCATTTTTCAACTGAATAACTATATATTCCCTTTGATACTACTACCTCTGTTATTCATGAGGTCATTACGTACTTATAAAAATGAAATACAGCTTTGTCTAATTTGTACTGCAAGTTTGATTGGGGTGTCTTTGCTCAACACTATACCTTTTCAACAATATTTGGCTGGCAGTTTTCCTCTTTTGAGTATCCTGTTGGCATTAATTATCATAAAAGGTTTCTCTGTTTATCCTATAGTTCGGTCTATTCTTACGACTACTCTTATATTTACCAACTTAATTCACGTCGGGCCACTTCTATCTATAAAAGAGACCTTGGAAAATAACTCAAAATGGTTTGGTAAAAGTTTTTATATGAAATCTACTTATAATACTTTTATGAGAGAAGTGAAGCTTAAGTCCGTTTTTTATCAACACTTGCTTGAAATAAGAAATCCGTATAAAGGACCACTAGATAAAATTATCGTTTTTTTTAAAACAAATGGAAAATCAGGTGATTCATGTTATATTGATAACGAGCACGAGTCTTTGGCTTACTATACTGAGATGAAAGTTATTCATCGAGATGAGATCAAACTGGAGGACGTACCCAACTGGATTGTTCTCCGCGGAGATTATAGGCACGTTATCGAAGGAAACTCACCCTCTCCGATAGCCCAAAATCTCAGGAAAATCCTCAACAAACACGCCTACTCGAAGATAGAGCTTGATGCCCCTGCAATACGTGTAAACAATACCTACGATATACAAATTCACAGATTCCTTGCACCTTCTTCGCCAGACAAGGTCATAATATACAAACTAGATCACCCATCAAATAACAACAATACCTGAATACTCACTATGAAACTTATTATCCAAATTCCATGTTTAAATGAAGAGCTAACTCTTCCTGAAACCCTAAAAGATCTTCCGAGATCGATAGATGGAATTAGTGACATCGAAGTGCTGGTCATAGATGACGGTAGTTCTGACAGAACTGTGGAGGTCGCCAAAGAACATGGTGTGCAACATATTCTCAGTTTAACTAATAACAAGGGACTAGCAAAAGCATTCATATATGGCATAAATCATGCTCTTCATTTAGGAGCAGATATTATCGTGAATACGGATGCTGACAATCAATACTTTGGTGAGGATATTTCAAAACTCATACAGCCTATATTAAAAAAAAGAGCCGATATTGTTGTTGGAAATCGACAGGTGGAAACGATACGTCATTTCTCACCTCTTAAAATATTTTTACAAAAACTGGGTAGTTGGACTGTTCGACAACTTTCTGGAACAAATATTCCCGATGCAACTAGCGGATTTCGAGCATACAGCAAGGAAGCCGCACTTCAAATGAATGTAATCTCCGACTTTACTTATACCGTCGAAACCATAATCAGCGCAGGAAGTAAGAACTTAGCTATCGAGCATACGCCTGTTAGAACTAATAAAAAACTTAGAGAATCGCGTTTGTTTCCTAGTATACAAGTATACCTACGGCGTACTCTAGTCACGATGCTCAAAGTTTATTCTATGTATCGGCCACTAAAGGTTTTTTCTATTGCCGGGGGAACCACTTTTTTAGTCGGTTTCGTAATAGGTTGTAGATACCTCTTTTTCTTTTTCCAAGGACAGACGGAAGGTCATATTCAGTCATTGATCTTATCCGCTATTATGCTCACTGTCGGATTTCAGATGATAATGATGGGGGTCTCCGCTGAGCTCATTTCCGTAAACCGTCAACTTCTTGAAGACATACAACTTAGAATCAAAAAAGAAAAATTTAATCCTAAAGGTTAATTCTTAAAAAAGAGAACACCCTCAGTCTTATAACAAACAAAAGATATATATTCTTTTGGTGACTGCGCCAACATCCAAAAAACATACTGATTCTTCTATCAAAACATAACTTATGATTCACATAATTGTGGGCACACGCGCCCAAATAATAAAAATGGCTCCCATAATGAAAGAGCTTGAAAATAGGGGGATTGATTACAATTATATTTTTTTAGCCCAACACAAAGAGACTATGTATGAAATCATGGATCAGTTTGAAATTAAAAGACCGGATATCGTTATCGCCGACATGGATAAGGATATTACCAATGTAAAAGATATGATCTTTTGGTCTTTTCGTGTGCTCATATATTCTTTTTTTAATAGTAAAAAAATTTTTCGAAATGACAAACAAGGAGTTGTACTAATCCATGGTGATGCGCCTCCTTTGTTCTTGGGTGCTTTGATGGCGA
The DNA here is from genome assembly GCA_029937635.1 of Nitrospinaceae bacterium. Lineage (GTDB taxonomy): Bacteria > Nitrospinota > Nitrospinia > Nitrospinales > VA-1 > Nitromaritima. The sequence goes on along the minus strand of JAPYPM010000249.1, from coordinate 969 downwards.
AGCGACAAGGACTAAAGGTAGCTCAAGTAGAGGCTGGACTGAGATCGCATAATTATTTAAAACCTTTTCCCGAAGAGTTGACTAGAGTTCTTTCAGCAAAGCTTGGTTTAATTGATATCTTTTTTTGCCAAGATGAGAAAGCAGTTATAAATATCTCGCACTTCCAAAGAACTGCTTATTGCACACGCTATAATACTATGCTGGATTCATTACGTTTGGCCCAAAAATCACTCCCAGCAACAAAGCAGACAAAATGTAATGAAAAATTCGCTATTGTAAGCCTCCATCGATTTGAAACTATTTTAAAAAAAGAAAAGCTTGAGATGGTTGTCACTGAAATTAAAAAAATTTCCCATAAAATAAAACTTTTTTTTATTCTCCATCCTTCAACACGAGTATCTTTAAAAAAAAACGGTTTGTATGACAGTCTGAAGGAAAACCCTAGATGTGTACTTTTACCACGCCAAGGTTTTTTTGAATTCAACGATCTATTGGGCAAAGCCGAGTTCTTAGTTACTGATGGCGGAAGCAATCAGGAGGAATGTTTTTACTTGGGAACTCCCTGCCTTTTATTTAGGAGCGAAACTGAAAGATCAGAAGGAATCGGAGGGAATGTGGTAATTTCAAACTTTGACCCAACTATAATAGAAAGTTTTCTAGTCAATTATAGTTCTTATCGAAGGCAACCTATCCCAGCTGTTTTTTCCCCCAGTCATTTTATTGTTGATCAACTCGTATAATGCCTAACCATTCTTCCACCAACCATTTAATCAAACAAATAGCTACCATTAGTGCATTTTTTGTATTTGGGTTTTTATTATTTAAATACCGTGAGGGTTTTAATAACCTTCGAGATTTATCTTTTTTGCAGTTTTTTTCATTTTCTTCATTAGTCATTTTTGGCATAACTCTTAGCGTATCTAAGTTAAACCTAATCACAAATTATTTCAAAATCTACCTTAAAAAAAG
>JAPYPM010000248.1 GCA_029937635.1 Nitrospinaceae bacterium | reverse complement strand
GCATTAAGCATTAAGCTTTATTTTCTTGATCCTTGCTGTAATCATATGAACCTTTTCGTGGCAAAGATGAAGTGAACATTTCTGCCTCATCTTTCATCTGTTTATCCTTTGCATCACCCTCTTCTTCTGCTTTCTTTCTCAAATAAGCCTCTTTCTCCTGTTCCGTCATATTTTCTAAATCAGGTTCTGCTTCGGCAAGTTCTCCAGGTTTATTTTCCTCACCCTCTATAACGTCTCCCTCTTGCGCATCTTTCATCGATGACTTAAAGTTTTTTATACTCTTTCCGAATGCACTACCAATTTCTGGTAGCTTACCTGCACCAAAAATGATCATAATAATCACAAGTATGATCATCAACTCCGGAAACCCAATTCCCATCATAAGAAAATCCCCCAAGTAAAATGCTGACTTTCAAAAGCAGCTAAATGCCGTGAAAGCTTCATAAAACATTAAAAACAATAGCTTTTTACATTTTATATCTTTTCTGGCCTGAAATACAAGGGAAAAAAAAATATACCTATTTAAATACTGATAAAAATTGATTGCTAGTATCTACTCATAAAAAAACTATTTTCATTCTAAATGTAGATGTGAATAGGCGTAATTAAAGCTTTCTAGTAATGTCACTTTAATTAAAGTTTGGTAGAAAATAACACAAAATTTTTGTATGATTCAATATATGATATTTTTTTTCAGATTTCTTTTTTTCAACATATTTAACAAATATCTGATAGTTATTTGGATAGTTTTTAGCCCCGGAACAGCCTTATCTTTAGGGGTTGACGGAAAAGCTATTGAAGGAGTCGAGTTATACCAAAAGCAAATGTTTGATCAAGCCAGTAAAAGATTCCTTGAAGCGCAACAAGAAAAACCTAACGATCCTAAAATTTCCTACAACCTTGGCAATAGTCGCTATAAACAGGGTAACTATGAGCAAGCATTGCAGAATTACTCTAGATCAGTAGAGCAAAAACCCAGTTCATCTGTTAATCAGAGAACTAAGTACAATATGGGCAATACTCTTTTCAGAATGAATAAGTTAGAAGAAGCAATAGAGGCTTACAAAAAATCACTAGAACTAGATCCTGAAGATATGGATTCAAAATATAACCTAGAGTTTGTTCGCGAACAAATAAAGAAAAAAAAACAAGAACAGAGTAAGTCAGAGGGAAACAAAGAAGACTCTAAATCGGATAGCAAAAAAAACAAAACCGCTAACAATAAAGATGAAAAATCTAAACAAGAGGGGAAAAAAGATACTTCCTCAAATAAAGAATCACCTAGCCCAAAAAATAATCCAAATCAAAAAAACCTCCCAAATAGCCCCTCAAAAAAAACAAAAACCGCTTCTGGAAAAATGACCAAAGAGGAAGCAGAGCAAAGACTGAGTCTGCTAACGGAAGACTTAAAACAGTTTCAAAGAAAACAGGCTCTTGACATGAAGTCTCTTTTTACCTACCAAGGAAATGACTGGTAAAGAAATTCATGCAAAACCCAAAAACAAAACTACAATCTTGGCTCACAGCTCCCGTAATACTAATCTGTATGTTTTTCCCTATACAGAGCTTTTCGTCGGACATTAAATTAACAACTTCTGTTGATAAAAACATACTGACAATAGAAGATTCTATTGAACTATCAATCAATATCAGTGGAATACGCAATCCGCCAATTCCTAAGTTACCTCCCCTACCAAAATTTATAGTTAGATCAACTGGGACACAGTCTTCCACTCAGATTATTAATTCTAATATGCAAGTGTCAACCACTCACAAATATTTACTTATTCCAAAAAATGAAGGCAACTTTACAATTGATTCTGTTGTAATGAATTTATCTGGTTCTACTTATCAGTCAGAGCCAATTAATCTAACGATCCTAAAACCTAACTCCATAAAGTCAGCTGAAAATAGGCTCGTTTATACTGAAACTAGTATTTCAAAATCAAACCCATACATAAACGAACAAGTTGTCTACACCTTCAAGTTATTTCGGAAAATTGAAGCTCGAAATTTAAATCTTAGCATGCCCTATGATGAATCTTTTTTTCGGAAAGAAGACCTAGGAAAAGCTAAGCATTATTCAATGGTTGTAAATGGTGTTAGCTATGATGTTGACGAAATTTCAATTGCATTATTCCCAACTAAAACAGGGAAATCCACCATTCCGCCTTCGATGATGGAACTTGACCTTATAAACAGAATACAATCAAACCGTCAAAGAGATCCATTTGCAAGATTTTTTAATGATCCTTTTTTTGGTAGAGCCACACAAAGTAAACATAAAATTTTATCAACAAAAGCTATCAAATTAAAAACTAAGCCTCTACCAAAGAAAGAAAATCTAAAAGACTTTAAAAATATTGTTGGCCAATTTTCTATTGCTGCAACAATTGGGAAAGAAAATCTTGATGAAGGAGATACAACTACTTTAACAGTAACTGTATCGGGAATAGGAAATATAATGGATGTACTATTCACAAATCTCAATCTAGGTGATCAGTTCAAAGTTTATCCAGACCAACCACTATTTCAAAAATCTATTCATGGTAATCAAGTTGGAGGGGAAAAAATATTTAAGTTCGCGTTAGTTCCTTTTTTAACAGGCAAGCAGTTTATTCCTTCTATTGCATTAAACTATTTCGATCCAGATAAAAATAAATACAATACGATATCAACCAATCCAATCAATATAACAATCAAACCCAGAACCAATATCGAAGAACTAAATCTAGTTCAGCCAAAAAAGATGGATAGCCAGAAAATTGATTCAACAATATCGATATTAGCTCGAGACATACTTCCAATACACACTCATATAGAGGACTTTAAAAGTGTCACCTATGATAAAAATAGACGTATTATTTACATGTTTGGAACCATATTTCCAATTGTTGTATATCTAATTGCAGCTGGGTACATACGTTATAAATATCAAATGAATGAGGATATATCTTATTCAAGACGACAAGAAGCCTACGGCAAAGCCAAGGATAAACTGAATCGTTTATCTGGCTCAACCCTAGAATCAAAAGATTTTGTGCGAAATCTATCACAGATAATTCGAGAATATATCGGTGACAAACTAAATCTACAGGGATCAGCTTTTACAGCAAAAGAAGTTGCGGAAAACTTAAATAAAAATACCTACGCTCAAGACAAAATATTCTCAGTCAAAAATCTACTGGAAAAATGTGAGTCTATGCAATACTCACCAGTCGTACCAATGAATGAGAACGGTTTGATAGATGAAGCAGCTGAGCTTCTAGTAAAACTGGAAAAATGATTATGAAGATAAAGAAGTTATACATTATATTGACAATTTTATTTTCAACACTAATCTCAACTAATCAAGTTGAGGCTCAAAAAAAGGATATCTCTTACCAAGTTTCGCTTGCTAACGCATTTTATCACGAAAAAAACTATCCAGCCGCTGCCACTATTTTTGAAGAACTCATCAGCCAAGGAGAAACAAATGGATACCTCTATTACAACCTTGGAAACACCTATATGAGGCTTGGAAACACAG
>JAPYPM010000007.1 GCA_029937635.1 Nitrospinaceae bacterium | reverse complement strand
TAAATAGGATGAATTAGAACCACAGTATTAACCCGCACCAAAATAAACTAAATAAATATAATTGGAAGCATTAAGGAATCAGAGCGGGATTCTTAATAGACTGATAATAAATTTTGCACAAACATACATGTTAAAACAATCAAATTCTAACCGTGTTATGAATGTTTTTTTCGAATCATCCTTGGTGGAGGCTTAATTTTTGTGCGATAGTCTTCTCCCTCCATTTTTACGAAATCACACATTTGGGATAATCTTGAATAAATACGATCTCCCACTTTTTCTTCTAGACTCTTTTTTTGGAAAGAGGTAATTTGTTCATTTGAATCAGCCGGCGTTTTATCATCATCAGAATAGTTTGTGGTAAATAATGTTAACTTATCCGCTGCGTTATAGCGGGACGATATAAATTGATCCAAGATGGTTTGCTCCCACTCGTTGTTCCTTCCTTTAGCTAATTCATCAATAACTAGTACATTCGTCTTAAGATATGGTTCAATCAAAGACATTTCCGATTGATCATGAGAATATCCATGGCGAATATCAGAGAGTAATTGAAAAAAATCCACGAACTTTCCTTCAACTCCTTCTTCCAGAATCAATTGTTTTAAAATCGAAACCACCAAATGAGTTTTCCCTAAACCAGGTCCCCCCATGAAAATGAGGCCCCGACGAAGCTTTTTAGGAATTATATTAAAGTCTTCTAAAAAATCTTTAGCTCTCGAAAAGGCTTTTTTATTTGGTAAGCCAATTGGCTGGTAACTTTCAAGCGTTACGTTGGAAAATTTTCCGGGAATACCTGAGTCATTAAGTAATCGTAACCGTTTCCTTAATGGGGAACAAAAACTACAATCGGCAAGATAAGCCATTCCCTTATCATTCTGACGGAACGTTCGACCTTCTCCATCACATTCTTTACAAAGAAAGCAGGAGCATAGTATTGCCCGAAGTTTTCCTTGATAGTTTGAAAGATGATATTTTTGATCGCTACACTTGGGACAGTTATTATTATTTTTTGTACCAACCATCGATATTTTTTCTCATTATTTGTATGTTTCTTTCTGTATCTCTTCCTCAATATATTTTTGAATCTTGATAAGAGAAATTTTTTTACTTTGTCTACTGCTTTGTTCTTCAAAGCAATAATAACCATTTTCTATAGCCCTGCAAATCAATTTAACAGGGACATTTCGCGTTTCCCATTCGCCAATTAACTGGTAATCGTTAGCTGAGAGCGCTAATCCTGATCCTTTTAAGGAAAGAAAAAATTGTTCTACTGTTGCATGATAACTCAAGTGATCTCGCCTCTAAAATACACAAGGGTTTTATTCATGATTTAATATCCAGAATCGTTCCAATGTTTTCATCAGCTATCTTAACAACTTTAACGTTTGCTTTAAATTCAGATTTAGCAATTAGCTGGTTAACCATTTCTTTTGATATATTAACATTTTTATCTTCCGTCAAATTTATGTCCGGCCTGATTTTCCGATTATCACCATCTGCAACTTTGTTTCTTCCCTGGCTAACCAATTTATTAGCACTATTCTGTAACTTATTTGCAGAGTCTAACATTCCTGAAAGTCCGCTATACATACTGTTCATCTCAAAAAGTCTCCTTAAAATATTTACTTTGCTGTCGGATTGTAATGTTACGGCTAATTGAATTTAATTGCCACTCTTGTGTACTCAGTAATATTACCTCTTTACTAGTGTGTTTCTACGCATAGTTATTCCATGCTAACAAAAATTTGACTTAATTATTTATAACGTCAAATTTTGCAACTCGCTTAAGAACGAAAACTACTGGAAAGAAATTAATTATGTAGCAGTTGTTGTAACGTTAGGTGATCTCTGAAAAAGTTCTGCTTGTCGCAAAAAAGCAAGTGAAATAATCATCGCTGTTTCATTACAGTTTTCTTTATGTAAACAAGCGTTGCAATCATTCCAGACTTTTTGAGGAAGTGTTTCTTTATCTACTGTGCTGAATCCTATAGTCTTAAACATGGGTACTACATAAGTAAGTACAAACAACTCATCACACTCTGTTGATAGTGCTTCTTTAATACTCGCTTCTATCATTTTTGTACCTATTCCCTGCCCCGAATATCGAGAGTTCACTACTAACGATCTCAATTCGACCAATCGGCCCCAGCCCCTTTTCAGACTATAGGTCCCTACAACCTGATCATCTTTTTCATAGACCCAAAAACTAGATATGTTTTTACTGATTTCATCAAGCGAACGAAACAAAACATTTCCAGTTTCAGAAAAAATACAAATTAGGTTATGTATTGATTCCGCATCCTTATTTTTTGCTTTTCGTATCATAGTTATAGGTGTTTTATTTTAATAAAACGACTTCCTGTCTTTCTAAACTCTCAACCTAAAAAATGATTTTGGGGAAACTCAGGTTCAAGAGGGTTTTTAATTAGTATCTAAAAAAATTGTAACTTAGTCAATTCAGATTATAATTTATGCAGATATCCTTTTATCCTTGGAAATATTAGAATTTTCTATCTGTAACCGATCAATTAACAAAATATTATCTATTGCGATAGCCAACCTATCTGCCATGCGTTCCAGATATTCGGTCTGCAACCCATTATGAAAATGACGTGGCTTAGTCGCTCCAAGAGCAATAGCACCACAAATATCTCCTCGGTTAATTATGGGAACAATACATTCTGATTGAATATTTTTCAATTCCCATTCCTTTCCAAATACCTTTGAGCCGGTTTTAATTTCAGAAGTAAGAACAGGTTTTCGCTCCCCTTTAAACCACATATTTATAGTCATTCGATCTGTAAAAGTCAGCAATCCGTCAAGCTTTTTACTAAATCTTTCTTCAAGCTTGTGCTCCATGTAGTGATCAGCATCATCCACAAGATAAAGTAATGCATAAGGTATTTTAAATCTTAAAGTGATTGCTTCTCCAAGTTGCTTAACCATCTGATCAAGCTGTGTACTTTTCAGTATTAGACGCTCTATTTCAAAAAGATGCTGATGGATTACTTTATTTGCACGGGCAACCTCAACAAACCATTCTAATTTACTTTGTAATTTTTCTTTGTCTTCCTTTGCTCTTTTAATAAGCCGACCAGACATACTCAATGTATTAGACTTGCAAATAGGAATATCCTGATTATCAATCGATTTTATTTTGTCAAGTAGTTCTGGATAGTTGTTAAAAAATTCAAGATGATCGTTTAAGTACACCGCTATTTCATCTTTGGTCATATTACAAATCCTGTCGATTAAAAAATGGACGAAATACACTTATTGCGTTGCGTAATCCTATCCTTTATTTTGATATAAAGTAATTTAATTATATATAGTATCACATCTATCACTATTTAAATCAATTGCTTACCTAGTATTTTTAGTTTTATATTCTTTCGGGTTTACCTAAAATTGGTGCTTAGCCTTGGATAGTTTTTGACGGTGAGGATTCGTCATTGGGTGCGAGAGGTGGACCTTTGATGCCACAGGCGGTAATACCTATAAAAATTACCAAAAGAATTATCCATCTACAAGAAATTCTACTCATTAACTTTTATATCTTTCACCTTTAATTGCAGTAATTATTTTGAGTGACTTAGCTTGGGCTTGTTTCTTAATTTTTTATCAATCCTAGCGATTTGAACTAAAACCTGTTTTTTAGCGGTACCACCATATACATTTTTCTTTTGCACCGAATTTTCTAGTTTAATATGCTCAAAAACGTCTTTTTCGAAATACGCTGAAATATCTTTTAACTCTTTTAATGTTATAGTTTGGAGGTTTTTCCCACTCTCAATACAATGCGCTACCGTTTGCCCTGTTATCTCATGGGCCATACGGAAAGGTACGCCTTTTTCAGCCAAATAATCTGCCATATCAGTCGCCGTCAGAAACCCTAAAATATCTATCCGATTTAATGGTATTTTCTTAAACCGTGCCGATTTTATCATTCCATTAAATATTGATAGTGACATTTTAGATGTGTCTACAGTATCAAAAATTGGTTCTTTATCCTCCTGTAAATCCTTATTATAAGATAAGGGTAAAGACTTCATTAGTGTCAGTAATGTTACCAAGTTGCCGTAAACGCGACCTGACTTTCCGCGGATTAACTCCGCGGCGTCAGGGTTTTTCTTTTGTGGCATTATACTACTACCTGTAGTGTAAGAATCTGATAACTCTAGCCAATCAAATTCACTGGAACACCACAATACAATTTCTTCACAAAAACGGCTTAAATGCATCATGAGTATCGCTATTGTGGAGCAAAATTCAATGGCAAAATCTCTATCGCTCACTGCATCTATACTGTTGTGTGACACTTCTGAAAAATTTAGCAGTTTTGCCGTATATTTTCTGTCAATAGGAAACCCTGTTCCTGCCAACGCCGCGGAACCTAGTGGCATAATATTGATCCGCTTCAACGCATCTTCCATTCGTTCTTGATCGCGAAGCAACATTTCAATATAAGCTAGCAAATGATGGGCTAATAAAATAGGTTGCGCTTGTTGCATATGAGTAAATCCTGGTATTATTGTATCGGTATGTTTACGTGCCAATACTAATAATGTTTTAGCTAAGACCGTGATATCCCTCACTATCTCTTCGCCCTCGTCTCTTAAATATAGTCGAATATCAAGGTTCACCTGATCGTTACGACTCCGTGCTGTATGAAGCTTTCCTGCTACAGCACCTATTAGTTTAGTCAGGCGGGTTTCTATATTCATGTGAATATCTTCTAGTCGATCATCGCATTCGAATTTTCCTGATTCAAACTCCTTTAATATCCGCTTTAAACCTCCTATTATTTTTTTCGAATCGGTTTGTGTAATAATCTTGCACTTTGCTAGCATCTGGCAATGAGCAATACTCCCAGCAATGTCATAAGCATATAATCTCCGATCAAAGGAAATTGATGCAGAAAATTTTTCCATCAAAATATCTGTGGGTTTCTTAAACCTGCCACTCCAAGGCTTTTTCATTGAGATCTATCCCCTTCGGGGTCTGAAGTTTTTAAGGAAATACGGGTAGTAGTCAAGCAGCAGTAGCAGCTTCGGAGAGATCTATACTTTTGTCCCACTTATCTTGAGAAACTATATTGACTTTAGTTTCAGTAGGCAAAACCTTACCAAGAAAGTGTAGATACCACTCTTGAACATTTGGACATCCAGCACTCCCATTTCTCCAATCAAAATTCTTTTTAAAAAATTCGTTCACCTTACCTGCGTTTACTCCATGGATACCATAACTTCCCGGCACTGGATCCCCTAATTTTTTTAACCCCAACCACCAGTGCCCAATTTCATGATCTCGATCACCAAAGGGAATAGCACGAACCTTTATGCGACCATTGATTTTTTCTTTCTTATACCAAGTCGGTTTGAAGGAACGATTTTTAATCAAATAATTGCCCACGGGGGTCTCTTCACCTGAACGCCCAAATATAGCTCTTATCTGAAGAATTTCTTCATCTTTATAAAAAATACGCATTAAACCTTGTTCCACAACACCAAGAACATACCATAACTTAGCATCATTCTTGTACCGCCCTATTTCTTTGTCACCATACTTTATAATGTTAATGTTTCCCATTTTCACATATTTTGTTTTTGGATCATTATAAATTTGCTTGAGAATGTATTTCAGATTTTCGGTAGTTTTATTGTTATGAATCATCTGTTCAACAACTTGGTTTAGTTGATCGTTTTCTTTAGAAGTTTCTTTTAATTTGTGGGTTGCCGTCTGAAGGGTCTGTTGAATTTTTTCTAATCCCTTTTTAGAAATCAGCCCCGCTTTATTTAGGCGTTCGTTAAAAGCTACATCAACCTGTTGTCTGGTATCCCTATCTAAAATAAATTCATATACAATATATCCCGCTATCACCAGTATAAAGCTGGCTGAAGCTACCAGCTTAATATATTGTTTTGCATTACTTGACAGTTGGTAACGCATGACTTCTAGTTTGACCTGTTTTGACTTTTTTTCTAGGGCTTCGAATTTCGTTTTTCTAAACTTGTAGAAAAGTTTTCGTTCCAAGTCAGTATGCGTTTCATAATTGGTCTCTAGTTTATGAATTATATGAATGAGGGCTTCCCTCGTAACCCGGTCATAACTCCCACTCGGATTCTTGTTGGCAATCAGATTAAATTCTGTAACTGTTAGGTTTTTTATTTTTTCTTTTACAAACATGTTTGACTTAATAAAAAGTGAGCTTAAAATTTTAATGTTATAGAACCACAAGTGGATAATAAATTCCCACTCTATGATTATTGTTTTTTATTTTATCTAGAAATCATTGAATCACAAGATATTAATTGGCTGCTGGTAGGTCAACTTAAACTACTCGCAATACGACTATAGGTTTTACGAAAACTAAGTGTGGATTTTTTTTCAAGAGATGAAATGATTTCCTTGTTAGAGTTTGCAAGGGTTGGGCAGGTTACATTTGGATCAATAATGTTTTTGGCAATGGAGTCTATTCTATCCGACAACTTTTTATCCTTACCATAAAATAAGCCCCCTCGATTGTTTGTGATATTTATAACCTTGTTATTTGGAATTAATCCAACTAGGTAAATACGGTCTCTATACTTCTCATATTTATCTAGTGTATCTAGATATTCCCTTAATTGGTCTAGACATTGAGTGACTTCATTAGTTTTCTGACTACGGTTAAAAACAATGCACATTTTTTTAGTTTCTAATCTCTGTTCAACTGCTTTCTCACCCCTTGAGGCAATTATCCGATCAACATAAGTCTTATCCATACCAGTCAAAAGTCCATTCTTATAATTTTCATAAAAATCTTCATAATAATCCATAAATGTATGTATGGAGTCGATACTCCCTTTAACAGCTACGGTATTACTTACATCGAACACAAATAAAATCTGGTCTATTGAGTTCATTATGGACGACAGGTGGTTGACTCCACCTGCCGGAGTATCTAATATTACATGTTTAAATTTTTCGCATACCTCTTGGATAAACTCTATAAATAAGGCCAGAAACTCTGGTTCGTTAATACGCTGGCGATGTTTCTTTTTCCCAAGAATGGGCACCTCTCCTCCCAGAATTGCAAAACCGTATTCCTCGATGTAAGAAATATAATCACTTATATCTGGTCGTGCATTGCCCTCATATTCACGCAATGTGTTTTTAAATTTGTTAATATCAATACGATTAAACAATTGGGTAACATCTCTTCTTTTTAAATCAGAGGGACGTTCAATTTCTCCACGCATCAGGAACAATTCGTGTATTTGATCTCCAAATTCAAACTCAGCATGATTAAATAACTCTTCATTCAAATTTTTATATTTAGCAATACTTTTTAATAAGCGAGGGTTTTCCTTGGCAATAGCCCCTATTTTATATTCTTTAAAAGGAATTAGAATTTGATACAGATTTCGTAAAAAATCTAGTTGATAAGTTCGATTAGCCAACAGTTCAAATAGATTAAAAAATGTTTTCTGAGGATGACTATTTAGGATTTCTGTAATGGTTGGTAATCTTAAGTCTAGATCTAATAAACAAATTGGTTTGTTAGTATTACTTGAATGCATTGCTTTAGTTATTGCGGCAGCTATATTTATAGACAATGTGGTTTTCCCCACACCTCCTTTATGTCCAATAATCGAAATAACACTCATTTAATTCTCTCTATTTTTAGTCTTTGGAGCCCCAGAAATTACAAGTGTGATTTCACCTTTTAATTTTTTTTTTTCAGCCATAACTGCTAGAGATCCTAGGGTTCCTCGAATCACTTCCTCGTAAAGTTTAGTCAACTCTCTTGCTATAACAGCTTCACGGTCACCCATGACTTTGGAAAGTTCATTTAGGGTTTTCACTATTCTGTGTGGTGATTCAAAAATTACAATGGTTCTTTTTTCTTGTGTTAACTCTTCTATTAATTTTTTACGCCCTTTTTTACGGGGGAGAAAGCCTTCAAACACAAAACGATTAATCGGCAGACCTGATACTGTGAGTGCAACCAATACAGACGATGGACCTGGAAGCGAAACTAAAGGTATTCGTTCATGGAGCGCGGCCTTTACCAAGTGATAAAGAGGATCCGAAACTCCAGGTGTGCCAGCATCTGACACAAGTGCTAAGTCTTGCCCTTCTTTAAGACGAGCAATCAACCCACCAGATTTTTTAACTTGATTATAACTGTTAAAGCTTGAAAGAGGTGTCTGGATATTATAATGCTTTAACAAGATAGAAGTCCGCCTTGTATCTTCTGCAGCAATTAAGTCAACATCACTAAGAACCTCCAATGAACGGTGAGTAGCATCTCTTAAATTACCAATCGGAGTACTTACAATATATAAGGTTCCTAATTCTTCAGCCACTTCTTTTGTATTACTCATCCTGAATTATATTTAGCACTTTTTAAAAAATGGCTTAAAGATTATACGTGAAGCCCGAGAGTAAATAATCTATCAATCTTATAAATAGTAATTTATTGTTTCTTCTGTTCTACGAGGTTAATAACTTTTTTGCTCTCTTTTTCTGTCATATTTAAATGTCCATCAAGAACAGCACCTAGCTCTATGCTCACGGCTGGTGTCTTCACATCTCCTATAATTGTACTTGCTGGATGCATTTCTATTTTTTCCTTTGCTAATACAGTCCCCTGCAACTTTCCCTTGCAAACAAGAATACCTACCTCAATATCTGCTATTATCTCACCTGTCTCGCCAACAACGAGAGTGTCTATCGTCTTTATTTTACCCTCAAACTTACCGTCAATTCTCACAATACCATCAAAGCTTAATGTCCCTTTAAAGAAAGCATCTATTCCGAGATAAGCTTTTATTGGTAATTCATCGTTTTTTTTAACCATTTATTTCTCCTGTTACTATATCTATATCCGAAAAATTTTCTGTAATCTAATTAATTAATCTTCGGATACGTTCTAAATCATCATCTGAATAATAATTAATGATCACTTTACCACCTTTTATACTTGGATCAATTTTTACTTTCGTACCCAATCTTCGCTCCAATTCGGTTTCCAATTTTTTGATGAAGATATTTTTTTTAGGTTTTTCCCTTAGAGGACTCTCTGTATTCTGATGAGTCTTATTGACCAGAGCTTCTGTCTCCCGAACATTTAACGTTTGTCTTACGATTTTTTTCCTTAAAACCTCAACATCTTTTTCGTTTTTTAGGCTCAAAAGGGCTCGCCCATGTCCCATTGTTAATCGCCCACCAATAATATCTTCTTTTACTTTACGGGGTAGCTTAAGAAGCCTCATTGCATTGGCTACAGACTCCCTACTTTTCCCCATACGTTGAGCAATTTTTTCCTGGGTAAGCTTAAAGTCCTTTGCTAAACGTGCATAACCATCAGCCTCTTCAATAGGATTAAGGTCTTGCCTATTAAGATTTTCGATCAAAGCAAGCTCAAGAGACTCTGTATCAGTAGCCTCACGTACAACGGCTGGAATTTTTTTGAGCCCTACTTTTTTACTAGCACGCCAACGGCGTTCGCCAACTATAAGTTCATAAGACTTTAGACCCTTTTGTACTATAATTGGTTGAATAACTCCATGTTCTCTTATGGAATTTTCAAGCTCTTCAAGATGGGCATCATTAAAATATTTTCTTGGCTGTAACGGGTTTGGGACTATTTCATCAATCAGTAGTTCTACCGGTCCGGTAGCGTGTTCACCATCAGGCGTATCCTGCTTAAAACTAGGGATCAGTGCCTCTATTCCCCTTCCCAAAGCTTTTCGATTCATATGCAATTCTCTATTTATGTTATCTCCGTTAAGATCATATCAGGTAATCTATTTTTTTGAAAAATCCCTGAGCTTATTTTCTTTTATCCATTCTTCATAAGCAATTTCCTCTGGTTCTACCTTAGGAAAAACCATTTCGCCTTTTGTCCGCTTAATTACTTCCTTGGCTAATTCAACATAAGAGTCGGATCCCTTAGATCGATTAGCATATAAAACTATTGGCTTCCCATGACTTGGGGCTTCGCTCAGACGTATATTCCTTGGAATAATAGTTTTCATTAGATATTCACTAAAATACTTCCTCACTTGACTTTCTACCTGACCGGTTAATAACGTACGACTATCAAACATTGTAAGGACTATGCCCTCTATTGTAAGGGTCGGGTTCAGTGATTTTTTAATTAATTGTAAGGTTTTTAGCAAATGGCTCAATCCCTGTAGAGCGTAATACTCACACTGCATAGGAATAAGAACAGAATTTGATGCTGTCAGCGCGTTAAGAGTAAGAAGACCCAAGGAAGGAGGGCAGTCTATAACCACATACTCATACTCTTCAGTCACTCCGTTTAAAGCCGTACTAAGGATTTTTTCCCTGTGAGCCCTCTCTACTAACTCAATTTCAGCTCCAGCTAACTCTACATTTGAAGGAATAATCTTTAAGGTGTCAATTTCTGTGGGATAAACAACCAGATCAAGAGAGAGATCGTCCGCTAGCAACTCGTAAACTCCCCTTTGATTTTCTTTAAGATTAATCCCAAGCCCACTTGAAGCATTTCCTTGAGGATCCATATCAACCACTAGGACTTTTCTGCCAGACAGGGCCAAGCAAGCGGCAAGATTAACGGCTGTTGTGGTTTTTCCAACCCCACCTTTTTGATTCGCAACGCTTATTATTTTCCCCATAAACGGCCAACTCTCCCTAAAACCAAATTTTAGAGCAGAGTAGCACAAACCCTATACAATTTCTAACTTTAACAATTGTTCCACGTGGAACATCAGGGTCTTCCGAAAACAAAAACACACATGTTTCACGTGAAACAATTGCACTCTGATTGCGAATGGTGAAATTATTTTAGACAAGGCTACGCTTAAAGACCATGACTTTAGAATGTGAGTTATCCGGCCCTTCAAAAAAAATTTCATCCGTGAGCGAAAGCAAAAGGGCATTAAGAAAATCGGGCTGAAAGAAATAGTCGCGGCTAGTCTGTAAAACTAAGCTGCCGCCGCCGCTTAAAAGACGAACCCCTAGATGCAAACTTAACTTTGGTTCGACTACGTGCCGCAAAGTTACAAAATCGTATTTCCCAACAAACTCTGGAAAATCCGCAACTCGACCATGAAAACACTGAATGCTGGGTAACTTAATAGAACGAATAGCTGTTTTAAGGAAACTAGCCCTCTTACGCTGGCTTTCAATAAGGTCAACTTCAACCTTTGGGCGAATAATTTTAACGGGTATAGCAGGAAAACCAGCCCCGCTACCGATGTCTACTAACAAACCGGATGGTGGAATAACCCGGGCATATTGAAAGGATTCGTAAATGTGTTTATTTATAACTGATAATTCGTCACGTTCTGCTGTCAGGTTGATTTTTGAATTCCAACGCTTCCATTCCCTCAAGTAAAGTATCAGGTGTTCGGCCGCTAACTCTATTGAAAAATCTGAACCTATATCAATTAAACCGTCATTTAAAAGATCGATTAGACGATTTTTCATAATAAAAATAAGCCTTCGTAGTTGAAGGCAACAATCAGACTGATGAACCTAAAACTTTTCGAAACTCCTCGGTTAACAGAGGCAGGATCTCCAAAGCATCCCCAATTATTCCATAGTCAGCCACAGAAAAAATGGGAGCATTAGGATCTTTATTTATCGCAATTATGCACTTGGCTGCAGACATTCCGGCAAGGTGTTGTACCGAACCTGAAATACCGCATGCTATATATAAATCTGGCTGAACAGTTCTCCCCGTCTGTCCTATCTGATTAGAATAGTTTCTCCATCCGTTATCCACCACAGGCCTACTGGCTCCTACTGCACCGTGAAGCACCTGAGCTAGATCCTCCAAAAATTTAAAATTCTCTGGTTGCTGCATGCCCAGTCCCCCGGAAACAACTACGCGAGCTTCTGTAACATCTATTTGACCCCCTGACTCCCTAACGACTTCTCGTATCTTAAGAAACAATCGATCATTGGGGATCTTGAAATCTATTAACTCCACTTTTCCTGTTCGGGAAATATCTGGGCCAGGTCCACGAAATACGTTTTGCCGCAAACTTAAAATATGGGGACCTGAACCTTGCAAAGTGACATGGGAAATGGCTTTACTTGCATAGACCGGACGTCGAACTAACATTTCTCCCTGTTTACCTAAATCGATAGAAACGCAATCTGTAAGCAAACCAACGTTTAGCTTGGCGGACAAAGAAGCGGCGAGTTCTTTCCCATAAGTTGTTGCGGAAAAAAAGACCGCATACGGTTTCTGATCTTTAACTAGTGGTGTAATAGCTAAAAGAGCTTTTTCCAAAGTAATCGTTTCAAAAAGCGGGTTCACAAGAATTTTAACACTATCGGCACCCCAATGAACAAGAGAATCTGCCAAGTGCTTCTCTATTCCGAGGCACAGGGCAACAACAGAACCACCTAAAGCGTCCGCTAAAATCCGAGCAGCATAAATTGCCTCAAAAGCAAAAGGCTTGATAGCATTTTCCCCCAACTCAACAAAAACCAAAATATTTTTGGGTACGATCATAAGTTCTGAGCATTCAAGTTTTAAAGAAATCTATTAAAAGCAGGCACAACACGCTTAGTTTTTTTAACTTACTACTTTCGGGATGTTTGGGATAATGTTAGTACTTGAGCAATGCGGACGAAAACATTATTTGATAGATTTAATATTTGCCAGGGGGGCGGAAAAGAGGTAGGTCAAGAATCCACTCAACATCCCAGACTTCACCCACTGTGCCAAGACCGAGTAAAAAGACGTATAAAATAAGAACGCCAAGCCCTATTTCTCCCTTGTACTTAGAGCCAAATAATTTAATCCTCTGGAAAAGCTGAAAATTTTTTTCGTGTTTAGGCTCAGTAGTTCCCATACAATTGAATTACATAATTCTTAAGTTAAAATTATAAATTTATTGCAAGTCAGTCTACACCACTTTTTCTTCTTCTCGCAAGATCTTTACCAATTGGGTGGCCACCTCATTAGGAGATCCGCCAATTATTTTCCCTTTCCCTCGTCTATCAGGCAGACTTAACCCAGTATGTATCAAAGTTTCTTTTGAAGAAGAATTTTCCTTTAGCGAAAATCCTAACTTATCAGCATTAAAAGTTTCTATTTCCTTTTTCTTTGCAGCCATAATTCCTTTTAGGGAAGGTAGCCGAGGTTGGTTTAATCCTTTCTGGCAGGTGAAAAGAGCAGGAATCGGAGATTCAATAGCTTCGGAGCCTCCTTCTATTTGCCTAGTAGCAACAGCAACGTCCCAGTCCTGTAAAAAATCAAGTTTAGTTACAACAGTTACGCAAGGGATCTTAAGATAAACAGCAAGAGCCGGTCCGACCAGGGCCATATCATCATCAACTGCCTGTCTACCACAAAAAATAATATCGAACCCTAGTAACGTGGCTGCTAGGCTCAATAAATAAGCTGTCGTCAAAGAGTCAACTTTATTGAACAAAGGGTCCATCAAATGAACAGCCCGATCTGCTCCCATGGCCAAACCAGCACGAAGCGAGTCTCGAAAACATTCGGGCCCAAGACTAATAAGAACGATTTCTGTATCATGTTTAAGTTCACGGATCCTCAAAGCTTCTTCGATAGCAAATTCGTCGTAAGGATTTAATACCCTCGCTAAAGCGGTCCCGTCAAGCTTTTGATCTTTAAGTTCGATTCGTGCAGCTGTATCTATTACCTGTTTAACACAAACAAGAATACGCATAAAATTTTATTTGATTGTCTATCCTGTTTAAAAAACTGTTAAAAAATATCATAGTAAATTAACGTAAATAAAAAATTAATACAAAAAATAGTTAAAAATAAACTAAAAATTAAATTAACAATAATTAATCGTTGCAAAAACAAATTAAGTTAACTATTATGCGCACATTCCACCCAGAGATCCGGTAAAAATACTCCAAACAGGACTTCTATAAGTGACAACTTTAAACGCTAATCTATGGGAAAAATGTCGCGACAAAATAAGAAATGATATCACTGAAGAGAGCTATAACACTTGGTTTCAACCCATCAATTTTGTGTCCATAACAGAAACAAAGCTAGTCTTAAGCGTACCAAACACATTTTATAAAGATTGTTTAGAGCAAAATTATTTAGATATTATAAACTCCACCCTTAATTCGTTTACTCAATCATCAATCCAAGCCTGCTTTGAGATAGAAAATAACTCATTCAATCATCCCAAGCAAGAAACGCCTAAACTTAAAAACGAAAAAAAAGCGCACTCTCTTTCCTTTACAGCGGCGACAATCAACCCTAATACGGCGTCTTCGACAATCAATCCTAAATATAATTTTGAAAACTTTGTTGTCGGCTCTAGTAACCAATTTGCACATGCAGCAGCTAGATCGGTTGCTGATAACCCAAAGGTCACCTACAATCCCTTATTTGTATATGGGGGAGTTGGCTTAGGAAAAACACATCTTCTGCATGCCATGGGTAACGCAATTTTAAAGACAAACCCCCAAACCAAGGTACGATACTTGTCGGCAGAAAGCTTTACTGTTGACCTGATTGAATCATTGAAACAAGACGATATGCGTAACTTTAGAAGTCGTTACCGCCCATTGGATGTTCTATTTGTGGACGACATACAATTTTTAGCTGGGAAAGAGAGAACTCAGGAAGAGTTTTTCTACACATTTAACGCTCTTCACCAAATGCACAAACAGGTTATTCTTTCAAGCGATAGCTATCCTAAAGATCTAAGCCGAGTAGAAGAAAGGCTTCGATCACGATTTGAAGCAGGGTTAGTTGCGGATATTGAACCTCCAGACCTTGAAACAAAAATAGCAATTATCTATAAAAAGGCTGAAACGCATAACAAACAAATCCCTTCAGATGTTGCAACTTTTATTGCTACTAATATAAAAACGAATGTTAGAGAGCTAGAAGGACTTCTTTTGCGCGTTATTGCATATGCATCATTTACTCGTCGATTCATCGACTTAGAGTTAACCAAAGAAGTTCTGGCGGAGTTTATATGTGATGTAAATAGGAATTTTAATCTCCCAACAATAATGGCAGCGGTAGCAGACCATTTCGAAATAAAAGTATCCGATATTAAATCTAAAAAGCGCACAAGAAATATTTCCGTTCCTAGACAAATAGCTATGTATTTATGTCGTACAAAAACCAAACTTTCCCTTCCCGAAATCGGACGGCAGTTCGGAGGCAAAGACCATACGACCGTCATTTTTGCTAACAAAAAAATATCAGAATTATTAAATAAAAACAATCCCTTAAAAAAAATAGTCAATATTATTGTCAGTGATATTGAGAGTGGAAAAACTATTAAAAACATTGTTAAAAGGAGTGAATAAACTCTCAAAATTAAGGTATACTATTACCGTGATATAGACCCCTTCCATAAATAGTAAATTTTCGCTATTAACTAACACATTTTAGAGATAACTTTTCTTAAAAACTCAGTGTGTTACATGGTTTTCCACATACTTACAGGCTCTACTACTACTACTAGGTTTATTAATTATTCTTATTAGTTACAACAATAGTAATATACGGTTTCTTAAAAAACATGACTGAACCCCAAAAAAAATACGATTCAACTAACATTAAAATTTTAGAGGGACTTGAAGCCGTTAGAAAACGTCCTGCTATGTATATAGGGGGAACAGGTGTTTCGGGTCTAAATCATCTCGTTTTTGAATTAGTAGATAATAGTGTAGATGAAGCAATAGCCGGGTATTGTTCTGAAGTAGAAGTGACTATCCATATAAATAATAGTGTGACCGTCTCAGACAATGGTAGAGGAATACCAGTAGATATGCACCCAGATAAGAAAATATCAGCAGCAGAAGTAGTTATGACAGTACTACATGCCGGGGGTAAATTTGATAAAGATACATATAAGGTATCCGCTGGACTTCATGGGGTAGGTGTTTCGGTAGTTAATGCATTGTCTAATAAATTGTCTTTAGAAATAAAGCGGGACGGGCAGACCTATTGCCAAAAATATGAGAAAGGTAAGCCATTAAACCCTCTCGAGAAAACAGGAAAGAGTGAAACTTCGGGGACGAAAATAACGTTTTTACCTGATGACACCATTTTTACTGAACTAAGTTTTGGGTATGATGCACTTTCTAATCGTTTAAGAGAACTTTCTTTTTTAAACAAAGGCTTAAAAATACATTTTCATGATGAGCGTAATGGAAAAGATAATAAATTTTATTATGAAGGAGGTATTGTTTCTTTTTTAAAACACCTCAGTGAAAATAAAAAAGTTTTGCATGCAGAACCTATATATATCGAGCGAGAAAAAGAGGAAGGGTTATTAGAATTAGCACTGATGTATAACGATGGGTATAACGAGGAAATTTTTACTTTTGTAAATAACGTGAATACTCGAGATGGGGGTACTCATTTAAGTGGATTTCGCTCAGCATTAACCAGAACAATTAATAGCTATGCGGTACAAAATAAGATGCTTAAAAATAAAGATATTAGTCTTACAGGGGAAGATGTAAGAGAAGGTTTAATTGCTGTTTTGAGCATAAAAATCCCCGAGCCACAATTCGAAGGTCAAACCAAAGGGAAGTTGGGAAATACCGAAGTAAAAGGGATGGTTGAGCAAATTGTCAATGAGCAACTTGGGAAGTTCTTAGAGGAACAGCCAAGTATAGCTAAGGCTATAGTATCTAAAGCAATAGGTGCTGCCATAGCTAGAGAAGCAGCAAAAAAAGCAAAAGACTTAGTACGACGAAAAAATGCTTTGGAAATAAGTGCTCTCCCGGGAAAGTTAGCCGACTGCTCTGAAAAAGACCCCTCTCTTTGTGAGGTATATATTGTCGAAGGAGATTCTGCTGGCGGCTCAGCAAAGCAAGGAAGAGATAGAAAGTTTCAGGCTATTTTACCTATTAAGGGTAAAATTCTGAATGTAGAAAAGGCTCGCGACGATAAAATGCTTGCCAGTGACGAAATTAGAACTCTGGTTACCGCCTTGGGCACCGGGATTAAGTCCGACTTTGAACTGGAGAAACTTCGATACCACAAAGTAATAATTATGACGGACGCCGATGTAGATGGAGCTCATATTAGAACGTTGTTATTAACTTTCTTTTATAGGCAAATGGAGGCTCTGGTGAAAGCAGGGCATCTATACATTGCCCAACCACCTCTATTTAAAATAAAAAAAGGAAAAAAAGACAAATATTTAAAAGACGAAAAAAGCCTATTTGAGTTTTTGATTGAAGAAGGGACCGAGGCCATGGAGATTAAGGCAAGCGGAAACGGCGGAAAAAAATGTTCTGGGAAAGACCTTATTACATTTGTGAGGGACTTGGTTCGTTACGAAGATTATTTTGGTAGAGTGGTAAAAAATAACATCCCAAGAAGAATTTTAAATGGGTTGGTAAGAACAGAGGTTGACAGCAAATGTTTTAATTCCGTCGAGAAACTCATTGAGGTTACGGTGCGTTTGTTTGAAGATATAATTAACGAAGAAAACAAGAAAATAATAGACTATAACGGCAAAGCATTAAATCTACCTATCCACTTCCTAGGGGGCAGTAAGGTCAAGTGGGATGTGGAAAACAAGTTACAGCAATTCAAATTGGACCTCAATAAAACCAACCAAGAAAATATCATATCGAAAACAACACACGGTCAAAACAAAATTAACCTAAGCTCAACAGTTAGGGATGTTTCTTTGCAGGTGAATTTTGATACGGAGAATGGGCTTTATGAACTAAATATTTTAGGCATCGATCAAGGCCGAGAATTTAAAATTGTTTTCAATGCAGAGTTTGTGGATTCTATAATTATGCAAAAAATTGTTGAGGTATACGAACCTCTAAGAAAAATGGATAAGCCACCCTTCCAGCTTACAGCTGGGAAAGAAATAATGGGTGCTGAATCTAAACATGATCTTTTAGAAAAAATTTTAGAGGCAGCAAAAAAAGGAATATCCATACAGCGTTATAAAGGTTTAGGTGAAATGAACCCTTTGCAACTTTGGGAAACAACTATGGATCCTGAAAACCGGATTCTTTTGCAAGTTCAGGCCGAGGATGTGTATGAATCTGATGAACTGTTTACCAAGCTAATGGGGGAGGCAGTAGAGCCAAGAAGAAAATTCATCCAAGATAATGCGCTAGAAGCGCAAAATGTGGACGTTTAGTGTGGCATTTCTCAAGAAGTATAAACCTAAAGATACTAGAGCCTAATTAAGGGAAGTATGCCAGGAATAGTCAGCCCCATAAGCATTAATGTGGAAATGCGAACCTCCTATCTAGATTACGCAATGAGCGTAATCATTGGGAGAGCATTGCCAGATATCAGAGATGGATTAAAACCGGTTCATCGTCGCATTCTATACGCAATGCAGGTGGTAAGTAATGCCCATAATAAACCATATAAAAAATCAGCTCGTATTGTAGGTGATGTAATTGGTAAGTACCATCCGCATGGGGATACAGCTGTATACGACACCATTGTGCGAATGGCGCAGGATTTTTCCCAAAGATATCCTGTTGTTGATGGTCAGGGTAACTTTGGGTCCATAGATGGTGACTCAGCTGCGGCAATGAGGTATACCGAAATTCGAATGTCGGCAATCACACAGGAGCTTCTACGTGATCTAGAAAAAAACACTGTTCGGTTTACGCCAAATTATGACGAGTCTCTAACCGAGCCAACGGTTTTACCGGCATCTTTTCCACATTTGTTGACTAATGGTTCGTCGGGGATCGCGGTTGGCATGGCAACTAATATTCCGCCGCATAACCTTAAAGAGATAATCGATGCAGCTGTTCATTTGATTGCAAACCCTGAATGCGAAATCCAAGACTTGATTAAATTTATACCCGGCCCAGATTTCCCTACTAGCGGCATTATCAACGGAACATCGGGAATTCGGTCTGCTTACCTTACAGGGCGCGGAATCGTTAAAGTTCGAGGGCGGGTGAGTATTGAAACAATGGAGAAGGGTGATCGAGAGCGTATTGTCATTCAAGAACTTCCGTACCAGGTCAATAAAGCACGTCTGGTAGAAAAAATTGCCGATCTTGTACGGGAAAAACGACTGGAAGGAATTTCAGACCTTAGGGATGAGTCAGACCGTGATGGGATTCGCGTGGTTCTGGAGTTAAAAAAGGGGACGATCCCCCAGGTAGTAATAAATACTCTTTATAAAAACACTCAACTTCAAGATACGTTTGGAATTATTATGCTGGCATTGGTAAATCAGCAACCTAAAGTTCTTAACTTGAAAGAGATGCTTCACCACTTTGTTCTGTTTCGTAAGGAAGTGGTAACTCGCCGAACCGAATTTGATTTAAAAAAGGCACAGGAGAAGGAACATATATATTTAGGTCTAAAAATAGCGATCGATAATATGGATGCTGTAGTCGCTTTGATACGAGCTTCAGCCGACCCGATAGAAGCACTTTCAGGATTGGTTGAGAACTTTTCGCTCACAGAGATTCAAGGAAAGGCAATCTTAGAAATGCGTCTCCAGCGTTTAACGGGGCTGGAAAGACAAAAAATAGTTGATGAATTAAAAGCAATTATCAAGTTAATAAAAGAACTAAAAAATATTCTAGACAACAATGAAGTGAAGTTACAGATCATCCGCGATGAACTTGTTGAAATAAAAGAAAAATATGGTGATGATCGGCGGACAGAAATTATTCCCAGCGAAATGGACGATATAGATATTGAGGATATGATTCCCGATGAAGATGTTGTGGTCAGTTATTCACGTGGCGGTTATATCAAACGCCAAAGTATAGACAACTATCGTTCCCAACGCCGAGGTGGTAAAGGAATCAAGGGAATGAAGGTCAATGAAGAAGATGTTGTGGAAAACATATTTATTGCATCAACCCTAGATAGTCTGATGGTATTTACGAGTCTTGGTAAGGTGCACTGGCTTAAAGTGTATACAATCCCTGATGTCCTTCGTACTTCCAAAGGCAAGTCGATAGCAAACTTACTTTCCCTTCAGCCTGATGAATGTATTGCAGGAATCCTATCGGTTAAAAACTTTGAAGCAGGTAAAAATGTTTTGCTTGTTACCGAAAAAGGGGTGGTAAAAAAAACATCATTAATGGCTTACAGTAAACCTCGCCAAGGAGGAATAATAGGGTTGACAGTGGATAAAGATGATAGGGTTATAGCGGCGGGAATAACAGATGGTTCTCAGGATATCCTGATGGTGACTAGAAACGGATTTTCTATTCGTTTTCCCGAGAAAGAGGTTCGGCCTATTGGAAGAACAGGTCGTGGGGTTCGCGGTATACGTTTAAAAGAGGGTGACCTCGTTGCGGGAGCTTGTGTCGTAAAACCGGAAGCGGCGATTTTAACGGTAACGGATAAGGGGTATGGGAAAAGAACAAAACTAGCTGAATATCCCGTTCAGGGTCGAGGTGGTATGGGGGTCATAACGATCAAGTGTAATAAAAAAATAGGTTTGGTTATCGGGGTGGAGCAGGTGATAGAAAATGATGAGATTCTTGTAATTACTTCTAATGGTAATATTGTGCGCATGCGTGTAGATGAAATTTCAGTAATAGGTCGTAATACTCAGGGAGTCCGTGTGGTTGCCTTAAAAGACGATAATAGCGTGGTTTGTATTGAGAAGTTGATGGAAGAAACAGCACCATGAATCATAAAAAAACCTCATAACACCCCTCGCTTGATCCCTATTGTGTAATTTCAATTTTAAAAACTCAAGGCATTATGAAATATTTTTTTAAAATCGTTATCCTTATTTTATTGATAATACCTTTGTGGGCTTGCGACAGTAATCAAGGAGTACAATTAATTCAAAAAGCCAATAATGAATGGATTAAGGATCGTAACCACAGTGCCGTCGAGAGGTTTAAATCCGTTTTAAAAGAATACCCGTCGGGTCAATTGGCAGAGGAAGCCCTGTTTCGGCTGGGTGAAATCTATCACTTTAGCCTAAATAATAGTACCCAAGCTATTAGTTATTTTCAGGAGGTTCTGCAGCTTAATAGAAAAAGCCCATTTAGTTCAGGAGCTCAAAAATATATTGCTGAAATTATGGAATTTAGTTTTAAAGATTATGATCAAGCAATTATTGAGTATCAGAAATTGATCTACATGTTCGACGAACCAGAAAAAAATTCAGGTCATCAATATCGAATTGCATCGATATATATTAAAAAACAAAATTATGAACAGGCTTTCGCCGAGTTTGAAATTCTACTTACAGACTATCCAGAGAGTTCCCAGAATGAGGTGGCTCAATTTAGAATGCTGGAAATCATGTATACTTTGAACCGTTGTTCAGACATCCCAGAATATTACAATAATTTTATTTCATCCTATTCTGGTAGTAAATATAGTGGAGAAATGAAATTTATTATTGCTTCCTGTCTTGAAGAAAAAGGGCTGTTAAAAGAAGCTTACAATGAGTTTAAGACTTTGAAAGTGGATTACACCTACCCAGCACTTCTTAATATGAAATTAGAAAATATAGAAAAGAGGATGAATAAGCACTGATAAAAAATTTCTACGAATTTGAGAATTTTAAGGTAACTTCTAAATAAAGCAGGGCTTTTGAGGCACTGGATAATCATCAAAAAATGCAAGGAGGGATGGCCGAGTGGTTTAAGGCGGCGGTCTTGAAAACCGTTGTACGAA
>JAPYPM010000247.1 GCA_029937635.1 Nitrospinaceae bacterium | reverse complement strand
ACATAGCCTTTGCTTCAATCCTTAGCTTGCTATCTGTCATGATGCTGACTGAAACGTATAAATCAGACCTATCAAATACAAAGTAAGTAAAAAATTATTTATTCTTTAGAATCTGATTTTCGGAATTGAACATGGGATATTCTTTCTCATCCCAAAAGACTTTAGCAGTAGGTCCTCCCTTTTTTAAAGTGGCTAGCATTTTTGCTGTGGGGTAAGTCGCTTCAGGAGATTGAAGATGTTTCATCTCCCTTCCCCATATACCGGTATTAGTTGGTCCAGGGATTATCATATTAACTAATATATCAGCATCAGAAACTTCTTAAGCTGTAACTCTAGAGGCTGACCATACGGCTGCTTTTGCTGCTGAATAAGCAGAGGTTCTGGGAGTGTTCGTTTCTGCATTTCTTGAAATAGTATTTATAATCCTTCCTGATCCTTGTTTTCTCATTATGGGAATAGCATTCTTCATTCCATAAAGACAGCCAAAAAGATGGACAGCAACATGATGCTCAAAAGCACCAATTGGAGATTCTTCTAATTTGTATCCATAGCCCATACCGGCATTATTAAACACAACATCTAACTGTCCTGTTTTTTCTACAGCAAAATCAATGAGCCTCTTCACTTGTTGCTCATCTGCAACATCTGTAACTGAAGTTAAAATACCAAACTCCTTAAGCGTCAATAAATTTTCTTCGTCTATGTCACAAGCAATAACTTGTGCACCTTCTTGATTAAACGCTTTAGCCCAAGCTCTTCCTATCCCATTTGCTGCACCTGTTATTACGATTGTCTTTTTCTTAAGCACCATCAATCTTTCCATTTTTTGTTTCTAGAGAATCATGAAATTCAATAAACTTTTTTGATGTTAAGTCAGGCCGCTGTAATATTGAGCCATGACCTACATCCTCTAAAATAACTAATTTCGCATCCGGTAGTAGCTTTACTATTTCTTTGCTTGAATCAAGATTTGGATCATGGTCGCCCGTCATAACCATGATAGGCATACTTAAATATTTAATAGCATTATTTAAGTTAAATTTTCCAGCTGCGGCTAAAGCCATCAAGACGGTTTTTTGATTTAAATGCTCGTTCCATCCGTTTGGTTTTATAAATACTTCAACACCTGATTCACTTTGCTTTAAGAAAGCTTTCTTAGCTCCAAATTTTTGAGCTTCGACATCTGCCACCCCTATGCTTGCATCACTAAAAACTGCAGAAATAACTTTTTTAGGATTTAATGAGCAATACGCCATAGCGGCTCTAGACCCCCAGGTCATACTCCAAATATGAGTTTGATCAAGTCCTAGATGGTCTAAAATACAATTAGCATCTTTCGAATATTGTTCAAACGTGTACTGAGTTCTTGAATCCCTACTCTCTGAACTCTGTCCTACCCCTCTAACATCAAAACTAATGATATTAAAGCGATTTCCTAAGTATTCGATTGCTTGATCCCACATTCGCAAACTACAGCCAGCCCCATGCCATAACATAAGAGAAGTTTTTCTCAGATCACCCGATAACTTCACTTCAAGAAAACTGCCGTCTGCTTTAATCTTCATTGCCTTTAGACTTGATAAGAATTTTCAACCAAATATCTTTATAAAACATTTTCCCCATTCTAAAGACCTTGATAATTTGTTCAATTTTTTAGGATCAAATTTCTTAGTTTTTAGAAAAAGAGGACAGCCTTAAAAAAATTCTTCTTAAGCAATTAAATAAAGCTATCAGGATATATATTTTCTATTTAACTTCTAATTAGAGCAGAGCTCAATGTTGTTACAATTTCTTTAATTCTTAATTTTTCAGATTTGTTAATTAAAGAAAACCAAGAAAAAAATAATACTATAAGGGCTAATATCCCAAAAATAAGAATACGATTTATAATTAAGAGAACTTCATTCAAGTAGAAAAAAGAAGAAAATAACAGAAAAGAAAAAATAAATATTTTTATCATAGTTGAGTAAAAACCTTTATCGGGATTTAGGTATCGAACATAAAATGTTAATGAAGCAAGAAGACCTAGAAAAATTCCGCAAAGCTCAGTGATAAAGTAACCATTCAGAGAAAAAATAGGTATTAAATAACTTCCTACAAGAAACCATAACGAGATGCAGAATATATTAGAAAGCATTACTGAGTTAGCAAATTTCCTAGCAAGAAGCGCGCTTGTAACTATATTATAAAGAACAACCAATGTGACCGTCGGTAAATAATATGGAGCGCTCTTTATTACATCTACATATTGACCTCCAAATAAATAACCCACTATTGCAGGAAGAATGGCTAAGAGTGCAAGAGAAGATAAAATACTAAAAATCCAGACAATCTTTATATTCATTAGAAATAAATCATCTAATTTACCTTGATTATCACTATTATCCTCTTCGGCAAACCTGCTTAAAAAAACTGTAGTTATAGCTCCGGGAATAACTTGGACTATCATTCCCATCGACACACAAATTTTTAAAAAAGCCATTGACTCTAAACCTCCAGCCTTTGTCAGTAGTGACAATAAAATCACACTCACAGGTGCTGCAATTAATGTAGGTGCATAATAAGGAGCTGCGATTACAAAATGTGATCTAAGGGATTGAATAAAATTATTAATATTTATAGTTATCTCTTCTTCCCCTAAAGTCCTATAGGTATAGTAAATACTAAAGACCGCTCTTAAGAACTGGATAAAAGAATACATATATATAGCACCTTTTAGACTAAAAAAAGCAACGAAAATAGGAGCAACTATTAAAAATATGATTGCTATAAAAGAGTTAAACAATCCTACTATTTTAAATCTTCCAAAACCTTTAAGTATTGCTTCAAGTGCATTCTCAAAAGCTTGGAAGAAACAAAAAATTACTAAACAGTATATCCAAGGTTTGATGCTTTCTTGTTGAAATAAATCTTGTGATACGGAATCCCTAAAAACTACTAAATAAATCGATCCTATAAATATTATTATCAGGTTGGTTAATAGAGCTGCACCTATTAAGGAACCTTTACTTGTTGAAAGTAATTCTTTTGATTCTGGTTCGGCCACCAGAACTTGTGTCGAAATAGTTAGGCCAAACCTAAAAACTGAAGATGTCGTGTCACAAAGTCTCTGAAAAAGCGCAAAGATACCGAAAGTCGCAGGTATTAAGAGGTTTGCTAATACAATATTAACAACCAATCCTGATAATCTTTGCAGGAAGACCATCAATATCATATAACTGGCGTTAGAAAAAGAAGAAACTCTATTCATGTCTTAAGATGGGGTATTAATATTATTTATAAAATTTTAACAGCTTCTCGAAATTAACAAATAAAAAATATTTAATTACGTGGTCTACATTCGTAAACTACAGCCTGCTCCATAACATAAGAGAAGGTCTACTCGAATCGCCCGATATCTTAACTTCAAGGGCAGTCCTTTCTACCTCAATCTTCATTCTTGCAAGGTTTAAAAGTTATTGCTTCTTCTATCCTTTTTTAATGCTTAAAAACCCCAATTGTTAACTACGAGCCAAGAAATAGAAATTTTAAGGGCCCAAATAGATTGAATTAACAAGACAGTTA
>JAPYPM010000246.1 GCA_029937635.1 Nitrospinaceae bacterium | reverse complement strand
ATAGATTGTAAAATTTTTAAGGGTCCAAGAGCATTGATTTGATAGGTATATTCTGACGTGTCAAAACTAATCGCAACGTGGCTTTGGGCAGCAAGGTTATATATTTCATTAGGACGAATGCGAGTTATTAAACTATCAATACTTTGAAAATCTAATAAATCACCATAATGTAATTCAAATGTATTTTTATCAGATGAGTTTTTGTTTCGGAGATGCTCAATACGTCCTCTATTAAATGTGCTAGATCGCCTGACAAGACCATGAACGTGATATCCTTTTTTTAAAAGAAATTCAGCCAGGTAAGACCCATCCTGCCCGGTGATACCGGTAATAAGTGCAATTTTTTGTAAGTTCATTGAATCCACAGCAATAAAATGAGAGTATTGATTTACAATAGACAAGAAAAAAATAAAATAGAGAATAAAGTCCCTTCACTATCTTTTATCATACTTAATATAAAAATTGCAGGGTACAAACATGCTAACTCAAAATATGAGGCAAAACCTTTAAGTTTAAAGCTTTTAAATGCTAGTATGACAAAGCATTATGAAGTGTCACCTTCATCAATTGGACACTTCAATAAGTTCTCTCAAAGTTGTTGGTATATCATGATTCTTCCTGACCAAACAAAAAATTACCTATTGTAATCATCCTT
This sequence comes from Nitrospinaceae bacterium, assembly GCA_029937635.1. Taxonomy (GTDB): domain Bacteria; phylum Nitrospinota; class Nitrospinia; order Nitrospinales; family VA-1; genus Nitromaritima. The sequence continues at coordinate 2,930 of JAPYPM010000246.1, read as the reverse complement.
TAAAAGTTTGTTAAAGAAAAATATTTTATATAACTTGAAGTATAAATGTTGGAAAATAAAAAGTTAAGGCTATTTTAAACAGTATTTAGAAGTATAGGACATCATTAGTAATGAATAAAACAAAAATTACAATACCTTCTGATATACCTAAAGAAAATTCTCTGCCAAAGAGAGGAGATGAGCTGAATAATCTTGAGGGATATCCAAAAAACTTTGAGCTTCCCTTAACGGAAGATATTTCAGGAAAATATATTAATACTCTTTATGCTCCTAAGGATATAACTATCGATTGGAATGGGTATAAAAAACATCTCTCGATCGTTAAACCTAATTTTCATCCTCAGGTTTTGCTCGTTGGACATGATTCTAGTGAAATAGAAAACATAACCCTCATGTCATTGGGCGGAGTTTTGCAGCATATGAATGGTGTGGCTAATTATGCATTGCTTGGCAGTAATAATATTAATACTTTGGATCAAATTATTAAAAACAAACAACCAGAATGGATTGGTTTTAATCTTTATACAGGGTTAACTGATTTTGTTTTTGAATGGATTAAACGTTATAAAATCGAACGAGCAAGTCATATTCTTAAGCAAAATATTGTGGATTTCGATACTGCTGATAAGGCTTTAAAAAATATGGTCCGGGAGGCAAAAGGGCCAATATACGATGGTAATCAAGTTGTATATGCACCTATTATCATTGGTGGACATTTCAATAACTATAGTTTTAATGAGTCTTTCTGTAAGGGTGGAGATTATGTAGTGCGAGGAAAGGGTATAAATCTCTTAAGGGATATCTTGCTGGGTCTTTTTGAACCAGGTATTTATCATGATCCAATGCCTTATGCAAACATTCCACGTATGGATCGTGAAGTTTTTTATAAGGATATGTATGAATTTTCTGATAAGACCAAAGGGTATGTGTTTAGCAGGATAAAATCAGTTTTAAGTGCGCTTGGTTGTAGTTATACCTGTTCATATTGTTATATCAGTTCGATGATAGATAATTTAAAAGAAGCGTATCAAGGAAAAGGTATAAAACCTCCAAGTATTATACAAGACCGGCCTATCAATACAGTACTTGCCGAAGGTAAAGATATTTTGAGGCTTGATAAATATTATGGAGTAAAAACAGCCGCTGTATTTGATCAAGCAGATATTTCATTAAACAATATGGAATGGTGGAATGAATTAGGTGATAAATGGATGACTGATATTGGCATACCATTTTATATTCAAGCACGCCCAGCAATGCTGGCAGGTAAAAGTGGAATTAAAAGAATTGAGTCAATATCTAACAGACGACTGGTATCAGGAATTTCGATGGCCATAGAATCAGGAGATCAAAATGTCCGTAAGTTATTACTAGATAGGCATGAAAATAACAATATTGTTAAAGACGCTATAAAGAATGTCAAAAGCTATGGTATCCCATTGAGAACTCAGGCAATTGTTGGGCTACCAGTTATGAAGCCATCGATTCCATTTAATTCAACTAATAGTAAGGTTTCACTTGTTGATAGAGATGGGAAAGAGCATTACTATGAAGATCCTTTACAAGAATCTCTTAAGTGCCTTGATTTAGTGTGCTCTTCAGATTTTAGTAAAGAAGATTATTATTGGAATGCGATATATTCTCCCTTCCCAGGGACACCATTAGGAGACTATTCAATAGAAGTGGGTTTTGCTGCGGGCGATACAGCTTCAAAAGCGTATCTATTTAGTAATGAAAGTGGACTCAGCTGTTTTTCAGATTTAATTGCAAAAAGACAGATTGCTTTTAGTTTAACATCAAACTTTTTTGCTCACTTTAAAAATGGTAAAAATTTAATGAGTTCATACATCTATAGCGGAGATGAGCTCGATTTAGAATGTTTTTCTAGATTTGTGTCAGATAATAGTTCTTTAATGGAACCAATTGATCAAATTTCAACAGCTGGTTTAATACCAAATGTAACGATACAAGACTTCGAAGGTTTTTTTGAGTATGCTTACCAAAATGAAATTGATATTAAATTTAAAGAAATTAATAAAAGACTTATAAATTATTATTATTATCTTTTTGATGGTCTTGTTTTAGCAGCGAAAGTAGCAGTTGCATATTTTAAATCCCAGGAGGATCCAAACCCCTTCAATTTATCTAAACTTTATCGAGTTGAGCGGAATCATTATTATGATAATTGTTATCGAATGAGTTACATACCCAAAAAGTATGCTGACTATTTGACGAATATTATAATAACTTAGATTAATTAAATCACTATTAAACAATTTTTCAACACTCATGGATGATTGGTATCCTAATCAAATATATAAGCTAGCCAATGATTAATAAAAGAAGTTAATAGCCAAGCAAAATATTTTTATCTAATATTAAAACCTTCGTTACATCAAAAAACCAAAATTTGTTATCCCAAACTGGAAAATATTTTTTTGGACTTTCTTCCTTATTTATGTAAATTCAATAAAGCTCATTTTTTTATATAAATAGGGGTATAAATGTTTGTGTGAATTTCCCCCCTGGGAAATGGACAATAGGGTAACTATAGGATGGAACATCACAAAACATTAAAAAAATTTTAATATTTTGTGATGACAGAAATAGATCAAAGAAAATTTATAACCTACTAAAATAAATGGCTATCAAACGGCTATATTTAGATGTGTTAACGATCAACGATACATAGTTTGAGGAATTTTTTAGGGTCTAATCCAGATTCTTTCAAATCTGATTCGACCATGAGATAAACTATTTCTTTAAAAGGCGTCTTAGAGTTCCAGTTTAAAATATTTTTGGCTTTACCAGAGTATCCAATAAGAGTATCAACTTCGGAGGGGCGAAAAAATGAGGGATTAACTTCCACCAAAACACGATTGGTATTTTTATCAAAACCTACTTCATCTGTTCCAGACCCTCTCCAGGCG
>JAPYPM010000245.1 GCA_029937635.1 Nitrospinaceae bacterium | reverse complement strand
GAGTACATTCTCGCACACAATTTCCAAAGATAAAAGTCATTAAGAAACTATTTTTCAACTTATTGAAGGAAAAAAGGAGTGAAGACTTGAGGTTCCCTGCTATAACTTGAATGAAGTTTACAACTTTTCTTTCTGGAGGATTACAAGAATAACGCTAGCCAATTCGTTATATATTCATAGGGAACATCCTTCAGATATTTCGGTGGGGAAAGTATTTTTTATTCAAGATGATAAGAGGTCTTAATTATATTGTAGAGGCAATTTGACTCGCTAGTATAATTAAAAAATAAAATTTGTGGCAGTCCATGTCATTATTAAAGAGATCACTAGCTATCTTTTTTTTCAGAATGATCAAGGTCTTGCCTGATATCCTGCAGACATTCAAGGAAACCTTGGCCCATATCCATGTAAAGGTTGCTTACTAATTTTAGACCTGTTTTCGGAGTAAATGAATATGGCGTGAGACTGTAATGAAAATTATTAGGAGTATGTGAAAATTCAAAAGTGATGTCTTTTTTTAAAATTTCCTTTACCATTTCAAGCATATCTCTTGTTTTTAGTGGATGTTGTCCGGTAATGACAATGTGTTTGTTTTTGTATTCTGATGACAGAATATCCACTGATAAGCGGGCGGCATCCCTAACATTAATATACTCTCTCATCTCATCGCCAGTTCCTGGATAAGTGATTTTTCCATCCTGCAAAGCCTGTGAAAGGTAACGCCTGATCCCATTACTTGCGCTAGCTCTGGGACCATATAAGGATCCATAACGCAAAACAGTAAAATTAAGCTCATAACATTTGTGAAACTCTTCTATAAAAAGCTCCGTTGCTTGTTTGCTGCACCGATAAAATCCACCCAAATCACTGTATACATATATGGTGCTGGCAAAAACAAATCGTTTGATATTGGCTTTGATCGATGCATTTAACAGGTTGATAGTTCCTATAATATTTTGATTGGCTACTTCTATAGGTTGGTCTTTCCCCATATCTAGGTCAGATAAACCAGCAAAGTGAAAAACAATATCCTGACCTTTTATAGCGTAATTAACTTTTTCCGTATCAAGAATACTTCCAACGACCATGGTTTGGTCAGGACGTATATAGGGAGAAGCTTGTAAATCGAAAAGAGCCACCTTGTAGCCATTTTCTGATAAAGCATCAGCTACATGGCTACCTAGAAAGCCACTGCCACCGAAAACAATTGCATTTTTAAACATAAAATTACCAAATTATTTTTATTAGACGCTTTATTTGACTATAACATTGTTGGTAGTTGAAACATCAATCGCCTCCCGAAACAGTCATAATTTCTCCTGTGATAAAATCCCCGGCCTTAGAAGCTAAGTATACTACTGCACCTGCAACATCTTCAGGTTTCCCAGGACGCTTCAGAGGGATAAGGTCAATACGTTCCTTAAGATTTTTTTCATTGATAAGGCGCTGTTGAAGAGGGGTGTCTATAAAACCAGCTTGAACAGCATTTACTAGAATATTATGTGAGGCACCAGCTCTTGCCAGTCCAACAGTAATCGCTTCCAAGCCAGCTTTGGCTGCGCCATAATGAAGAGATTTTGACGATCCACCATATTTTGCAGCAATAGAACTGATATTAATAATTTTTCCACCGCCATGTTTTTTCATATTAACAAATGCTTGCTGTGCTAGAAAAAAAGGAGCTTGAATATTTAGTCGGTGAGTTTCGTTCCAAGCAGATTCGTCCACTTCAAGAAAATCTTTTAAACCCAAAATTCCTCCGGCATTGTTGACTAGAATATCAATGTTATCAAACTGTTCAATAAACTGCTGAACCAAAGTTAGTTCGTTGGTTGATAAAAGGTCTGCTTGAAAGCATTTCGCTTTTACTCCATCTTTCTCGATATCATGAAGAAGTGATTTTGCCTGTTTCTGATTTTGGTGATAATGTATGCCGATCGTGGCCCCTTCGTTGGCGAACATCCGAACCAAACTGCTCCCGATACCACCTGTGGCACCTGTAATCAGCACCTTTTTTTCTTTCAATCCTGAGATAATCTGATGGTTCAATTTATGGTCTCTAAAAACTGTATGGGGTTTTACTTTCCGTAAACCCATGTTCTTGCAACCAGTATTCTACACTGGGTACCTGCCAAGCATAGTCTACATCACATCCGCCCCACTGCTTTAATGGGTAGATGCGGCGCCCCATCCAACGTTGAGGTAAAACTCCAAAGTCAAGATCCTCTAGGCAACGTGACCGAACAATTGAAAGAGACATGTCGGCAAAAAGAACGTCACCTTGAGAGTCTCGGTCACAATTCACTGCCTTTAAATTTCCAAATGCTTCAAAGGGAACAAAAGGTTGCAATAGTCCGTCAGGTCCTTCTTTTCTGGCGCGTATGGGACTCCACATATTGTAGGCAGAAACTGTAACAGCCGAATCCAGTGATGGATCCTTAAGCAGTATACGAATTCCTTCATCAATAGTTTTTGTAAGAATAGTGGGTGCATTGCAAAATAAGAGAACCATTAAATCTGGAGGTGCTCCCAGTTGCTCAGTAATAAACCGAAATCCGTGAGTGAAGGCATCTTCCCCGAGAGCTTCTTTTGTGGCTAGTTCAGGAGGTCTATCGATAATTTTTGCGCCATATTGCTGGGCAATATTTTTAATATTATTAGAATCTGTAGACACAAAAATCTCGTCCACTAGCTTTGCTGATTTAGCGGCCAAGAGGGGGTAACTCATCATTGGACGACCTAAAATCGGGTGGGTATTTTTACCAGGAAACCCCTTGCTACCTTCTCGTCCAAGCATCAACGCAACAACCATATTTACCCTCTTCTCAAAATCAAATCACAACACATCGATCACAAGGATTACACTGCTGTCGTTTCTGGCTTTTATGGTTGTCCCGTAACTCTTCATATTGTTTTGAGCGCCATGCTGAACTCAGTCTAATTCCGGGAGCCTTGCCGACAGACAGAGTTGATTTGTAATCGCTATCACAAGGGTTAACCGAACCGTCCCACCAAACAAACATTCTTCTCCAAAGATCAGAGCAAACATTGGTAATACTATTTACAGGTTGCTGGTAAGTATCTTCCCATGGATTATAATCTACAAAAGAAACTTGGTCTACCCAGTTACCCCAAAAACGTTCCATATCGTCGATGTCATCTGAGTCTGGAGTTTTTACGCCGGAGACCCGAGTGATAGTCTTAGAGTGGGCATACTGCCTTTCTCTTATTTCATGAAAACGTTTGATATTTTTTACTACTCTTTCTAGTTTGCCTCCAACTCGAAGACGACTGTAGTTGGGTTCTGAGGCTGACTCGGCGGAAAATACGACTGTGTTGACTCCAGCTTGTAAAATGGCATGGCACTTGGCTTCGTCTAAAAACCAGGCGTTAGTATTTAATTTCAAAGCCAGAAATTTCCCCTCAGCATAAGCCAACATTTTATCAATATCTGGGCAAATTAAAGGTTCTCCACGAGAAGCAAGGGAAATGGCTTCACAATTACCTGCGGCCTCATCGATTAATGATTTGAAGAGATCTAGTGACATTGTTCCCATCATTCCATTACTTTTTTTATTAAAAGAGGCGTCAA